>NZ_JBHUJB010000051.1:0-95088 GCF_042683245.1 Rubritalea tangerina | reverse complement strand
GGGATGCGCATTGAGTGGCAATGCTTGCAGTCGAACTGCGTTCTCGCCCCAGTCAACTGGACACAAAATAGCCGCCTTAAATATAAGGCGGCTTACTTGTAAAAAGTACGCAGACTGGGACTCGAACCCAGGACCAATTGGTTAAAAGCCAACTGCTCTACCAACTGAGCTATCTGCGCATTTGTTGGTTTTGGATGCTCCTTGCGGTGCGGGCAGAGACGTAGGCTAATCAGATCTCTCATGCAAGATATTTTTTGGCGTTTTGTGGAAAAAATATCTATGTGGAAGAGCTCTAGGATGCGAGAGTTTCTGGAGAGGATTCTATCTGAATGGCTAAGGAGCGGGTGTTTTAGAATTGTTTGCGAAGGTGACTTGGGAGAATATTGAGCTGGTCGCGATACTTGGCGATGGTGCGTCGTGCGACTTTGATCCCTTTTTCTTTGAGATTTTTTTCGATTGCGGAGTCTGAGAGTGGTTTTTGTGGGTTTTCCTCGGCGATCATTTGCTGAATCGTTTCGCGAATTCCCGTGTTTGAGACTTCTTTACCCGATTCAGTGGTGTAGCCGGTGGTGAAGAAGGTGCGCAGCTCGATGAGGCCATGTGGAGTCTGCACATACTTTCCTGCCACTGCCCTAGAGATCGTTGCTGGATGGACTTCAATACTCTCAGCGATTTCATTCATCGTCATCGGCTTCAAGGCCTTTGGCCCTTTATCGAAGAAATCACGTTGTCTGGCTACGAGTTGGAGAGCCAATTTATAGAGGGTTTCTTGCCTTTGAGAGATCGAGCGGATGAGTATTTTCCCATCGCGAATTTGATCGCGCAGGTACTGGCGTGCAGAGTTATCGTCGGTGCTCGCCATAAGGTCTTTATAGGCATTGCTGATAGCGAGATCTGGGATGTTTTCATTGGTAAGTTGTGCATCCCATTGGCCTAGAGAATTCTTGCTGATAATGATATCTGGTGTGATATGCGGATTAGAAGTGGGGTCGAAGGCTGCCCCGGGGTCTGGGGTGAGAGTTGCGATCGTTTCGGCCGCTTGGTTGACTGCCTCAGTAGTCACTCCTAGCTTGCGGGCAATATCCGGGATTTTTTTTCGTGCAAGATTGGTGAGGTGGTCGCTAACGATGCGGTATTCGAGCGACCCTAACAAGTCTCGGCGTGCAAGTTGAATTTGCAGTGACTCAGTGAGGTCCATGGCTGCGACACCGGGAGGGTCAAAGTTCTGGAGGGCTGCACGTGCTGATTCGGCTTGAGGAAGGGTAAAGCCGTTAGCTACGCAGATATTTTCGAGACTGTCATCGAAAAAGCCTCGGTCGTTGATGTAGCCAATCAGGACGGCTGCCACACGCTTTGTAGGTTCGGGGATTGCAGCGAAAGCGAGTTGGCTAAACATATGCTGCTGCAATGTTTCGGGCGCGACGATGGAGTTATAAAGGTGTTCACGCTTCGCTTCATCGTCGTGGTTAGAGCTAGTATTTCTTCTCTCAGTGATTTGGAGCTCTCTGAAGTCGTCATCTAGTTCAGAGAGTGTTTCCAGCTCGTGTTCGGCATTGTCAACCGTGGGGTCTTCCCATGGATCTTCATGTCGATCAATTTCTAGTACGGGGTTGACGCTGAGTGCCTGTTGAAGGATTTGCCCTAGCTCGAGTGAGTTTGCTTGAAGAACCTCCAAGCTCTGTCGCATTTGTGGCGAGAGAACTTGGGACTGGCTCAAGTTTTGTTGGAGATCGATGCCTGCCATAGAGACCTATTTCTTTGGTAGGAATGGGGCGCTTCCTGATTGCTATGCCACTATAGAACCAGAATCTGTAAAAGTCGTATAGCAGATTTTATGCCATGATGAAATTTGCAAAGTGTGTGACGTGCATGCGCTTGTAGTACCTTGCTGAGATGCGGAGTGGAAGATGGGGAAAAGGAATATTTGTAAAAATGTAGAAACTGGATGTTGCGTGCAGGTGGAGATGTGCTAGCTTCGCACATCAAGCAATATGGAGGGTGTAGCGTGCCTGGTTGGTCGCCGCGGTCTTCAAAACCGTTGTTGGGCTGTAGTGGTCCAGGGTTGGTTCGATTCCTTCCCCCTCCGCCAATTGCTTGTTTTTTGAATGGGTTATTTTGGAGGAGTGATCACTTCTCCGATGGAGAGCATAGCGATGTGCTTTAAGCCGCTTTGTTTGAGGAGTGTAGAGCAGGCTGTTAGGGTGAAGCCGGTATGTGTAAGGTCATCGAGTATGACGACATAGGAGTCGGTGAATCTCTCTGGTTGGTTTGCTTGGAGAGAGTCGAGTTGGCATTGGAAGGTTCGGCGGTGGTCTTGCGAGATTCGTTGTGCGACTGTGTGTTTCCGCTGAATGAGGTCGGTTGCATCGCCATAATTGTACTTGGCGATGAGGTATTGGGCGACGCGTAGGATTCCTGATTGGGTTTGAGCTTGTTGGTGGGGTGGGGCGACTGCGAGGGTGAGGTTGCCACGCAGTCGGTTATGAAGCATTTCGGCATAGCGTTGGATCTGGAGGCTTGATCCCGCTTTCAGCTCAATGATTTTATTGGTTTCTTTTTGGTATCCGAAACCATCTGGGTAGCATTCAACGATGGATTGAATTTCCTGTTGTGGGTATCGGCCAAAGTAGTAAGGAAGTTTGTTGTCGATCGGGGGAGCATCATTGTGGGGAGGAGGTGGGGGCTCTACTTTAATTTTTGTTGGAGGGTTCTTGGTTGGGGTGGGTTCTACATGTGAGGGTGGGGCGCTTTTTTGTTGGAGGGACCGTTTTGTGGAATCCAGCAACATTTGGAGTTTGTTATGGCGCCTTTTCTTGGGGCGACTTGGTACGGTAAGTCTGTTTGAGCAATTAGGGCATGTTGATTCAGATTCCGCTTTTTCAAGTGGACTTTTTAGTTCGATTCCACAGATCGGGCATTCATATTGTATCGTCGACATCAGAGGAAATCTGGGATTACACGAGCTGGTTAAGAAGTGGGGGAGTCCTCACTTCTCACGGTTGTTAGCAAAGCCATGTGGAAGGGAGTAATAAAGCGTAAAGTTTGTAGATTCTTGGACGGGTGATTTTTTTGAGGTCGGAGCTGGTGTTGGTAGGGGAAATAGTTCAGATGTGAGTTATGTCGAGTAAGGAGGAATGGTTGATCAGGCTCATCGGGCTTATTGGGAAAGGGGCGCGTATGAGTGTGGTTCCGATCGCTGTACTTGTGATTGGTTGTTCGACAATCATGTTGATGAGTGTGGTGTATTTTAGATGGGCGATGGAGCTGTCTTGGTGGTGGGCTTTAGCTCCAATGTATCTATTGGTTATACCTCTGGGTGGGATGGTTTTTTATTGGTTCACTCTAGATGGCCTATCACGCCTGCCAGAGTCTTTGGTGGAGTCAAAGGAGACGTGGAGGGTTCTGAAAGATAGGGTTTCAGAGCGTAAGCAAGGCGTTGAGATTAGAGGTTTTGGACCGGTGGCAACCATGCGCAGGATGCTGCTGTTAGGGGGCATGCTTTGGGATTCAAGAGATGCCATTGATACGGCCTCTAACCTCTATAGTTTACTAGATTTATTTAACCCAATCTTTTGGGTGATTATGCTTGTGAGTCTACTGGCCTCTGTGGCGTTTAGTATGCTTTTTGTGGCGGTCACAGCTGGGCACTACTTCTTTTTCTAGAGTCATGGCTGCATGAGAGTTTGATAGGAAACGCAACGCTGAGGTTGTGAGGATCATCTGGGCGATGTGGGCCGAGTGCATTAGAAGGTGCCGTTAAGCTTTCTGAGAGTCCAGAATATGGCTAAGAGGATGATCACAGTCAGCATCACCGCTATCTGAGCCCAGAGAGGGATTGATTCTTCTAGCGGCTGTTTTACTGGGAGGGCATTGATGAGTGATTTGATGGCGTTGATCTCATTGGGGTCAATGACTTTCCCGTTGGTTACGAACGCCATTTCTTCTAGGACTTCAGGGCGTGCGGGTTGGCCAGTTTTTTCGAGTGTGTCTCCTTGAACGATGATAGTGGTCTCGACGAGGGAGCTGGAGTCATTACCTATTTGTGCTTTGAGGGACCATTCACCAGGTTTGGTTAGTCTCGTTCTACCTGTGAAGCTGCCCCATGCGCCATCGGCTTTGCTCAGCTCGATACGGTTTGATTCACCATTTGGGCCGCTGATATCGACCGTGATTGAGCCCTCGGTGAGTGGTGCTGCATTTTGGTCGAAGGCGTTTGCATTGAGGGTGACTATGTCGCCTGGCTTGGGTCTGTCGGGGCTAAAGTAAAGGCGGATACGTTCTCCAGCAGCCATATTTCGTTGGTAGGACATCCAGCGTGCAACTTGGCCCCAGAATCTGTAATGGTAGAGGTCTTCAACACCTCTACGCCAGCGCCAAGCCGAATCATGGCCTAGATAGAGGACTTTCCCGTTACCTGCAGATTTTGTTACAAGCAATGGTATGCGACCATAGCGGTTTCGACGATTGGCGTGAGTCGCCAAGACGTCGGCTCCGCCTTTAGCTTTTTCGATAGCAGCAGACCAGTAGAAACCAGGAAGGTTTTCCCAAATGCGTTCATTCTCCACCTCGTTGTTTCCAAGCATGGTGAGAAGAGAGCCGCGGCCTTGGGAGGTTAAAGACAGAGGCGAGGCAGTAGCTTCTGAAATTCCTTTAGGGTTATCTTTATCCAGTATGACAGGAATGAGATCTGCTAGAGGAGATTTTAACAAGGATTCCTGATAGCCGTATGGACCAGGGATAAAGACGACACCACTAGCTTGATTTTCGACAAGCCCTTTGATGAGTTCTGCTTGTTTGAGGGTGAGTTGGCCCTTTCCAACTCCAAGATCACCGATGAAGACGACATCGTACTTTTGCAGGTCTTCTAGTTTGTTAGGAAATTCTTGTATATAATCAGGGCCGTCACCTTTACCAATTTTGGGGTGGAAGAGAAGGCAATCTAGGTCGACGCCAGGGTCACGTGAGAGGGCATTGCGAATGAAGCGGTATTCCCATCGAGGTACCGAGTCCATCACCAGGACTTTGAGATTTTCTTTTTTTCCTTGGATGATGAATTCTTGGGTGTTGTTAGCTGAGACGAGTTCGCCTTCGGCTACTGGGAAAGAAAGTTCCAGTTTTGTGGTTCCTTCTTTATCGATTCGCCAGAGTACATTGTCGAAATATTCTTTTTCAGCGGGTATGCGAATTTTCTTTGTAAATTCTTTACCGCTGGAGGTGTCTCTGAGTTTGATGGTGGTGTTGACATCGCGTTTGAGAGACGAGCGAAGGCTGAAGGGGATTTGGATGGGTTCACCTACGATTCCGTATGTGGGGGCTGTGATATCAAGGATTTCGATATCAGGAAGCCGTTCTTTACTACCCACGGGAATGGGGAAAAGAGGGACTTTTTTGAGGAGCATTTTTTGAGCAGCGCTGACAGGGGGGGCGCCCAAATTCCAGTCACCGTCGCTTAGCAGGACTACCGCTTGGAGGTTGTCGTGTTGGCTAAGTAATTGGTTGATGGGGGCGCTTATGTCGGTGCCGATGAGGCCTTGCTTGGCGGGGTCTATGTTTTCTGGAGGTGCCGAGAAGGACTCTGAGAAGACTGTGACTTCGCCATTATTTTCGAGCTCTTTCCACAGATTGAGGTTGAGAGCTTCTTGGATGAAGTCGGATCTGCTGATGACGGTTTTATCGTTGAGTGATTGGCTGTCTTGAGTGGCACCTGATCCTGAAGCATCCCAGAGGATGGCAATTTCAGGTTCATTCTCAGGGGTGATCGTTGTTCGCCACTCTGGCCCCCAAAGCATGAGTACTATGATGAGGCAGATAAGGAAGCGCAGTGCCTCGATTCCACCAGTTCGCTTTGGTCGGGCTGAGCGAGTCACAGCCATGAAACATAAAGCCCCAACAGTGATGAGCACCACAAGGCCTAGACTGAATGTCAGAAGGCTAGGGGAAAAATGAAGGTTGTGGATGTGGAAATTCACTGAGTTTAATTAGGTGTTTTTTCTTTTCGGAGCCAGGCAGAGCACAGCTTCGGCCACTAGGAAAACTAACATGAGGATGAGAAATAGTTCCCAGAGAGGTTCAGAGAGCGCGGCAGTTCTCTCAGTGTCATCTTCGAAGTAGCTATATTTGACTTCGCTGAGGGCTTTATCAAGATCACTCCGCTCGAGTATTTCTGGACTTTGTTCTTCAGGTGAGCGGTTGATTGCGATGGAACGCTCTCCGAATTGGTAAACACCTGCTTCGAATGCTGCGTTGATAGAGTTTGATTTAGTTGCTAGGTCGAGTCGTTTCCGCTGTGCTGAGGAAAGCTCAATTTCAGCAGGTAGGCTTCCGATCGTGGTGGAGCCACCGGAGCCGAAGCGTTCGTTGCCTTGCTGGATGAGTCGTTGGACTAGGGGGAGGATGACATCTGCGTCACCGAGGTTGGACCAGGTGTAGTCTGGGAGAGTAGCTACAAAGTAGCATGCACCTCTGCCGTGAAGGTGGCGGGTGATGAGAGGCGAGTCGTTAGACCATTTAGCAAGTCCTGAAGATGGTGTGAGGATCTCTCTGCGTTGAATTGCTTTTAGTTTATCGACGGGGATGGATGTACCATCTTCACCATTTCTTAACGGGCCATCACTTCTATCCCAATTGGGGACGATAAAATATTTCCCTTGGGCTGACTTACTCAGGAGGCCCCATTTGGTATCTAAGAACTCTGAGTCGTCATTCGTTTCTGGTGGGAAGAATGCGATGACGCCACCTTTATTGATAAAATCGAGGGCTTGTTCTTTGGTTTTTCCGGTGGGTAGCGGGGCTTGCCATAGAACGGTGCTGAGGGAATTCCAGGGGATTTCTTGATTTGGGCTATAGGCCGAGGCTTCTTGTTTAGAATAGCCAGGTGGTGCGGCGGCGAGTTTGAGGTAGATGCGCGCTTCAGGGAGAGTCGTCACAACCGCCGAATAAGTGGGAATTTCATCGCCGTAGGTAAAATAGACGGTGTTGTCTTGAGGGTTTGTGTCAGCGGGCAATTGGATATAGCCGAATCCGGATGGGCCTGAGAGAGGAAGGCGTTTGCTGATACGAACCGTTTCTCCCTGTATGGTGACGTCCTCGCTGCTTTGGCTGCCATTGAGTGAGAGGGTAAGAGGGATCGACTGTTTTCGGGCTGGTGGGGATTGGGTAATCGTCAGCTCGAGTGAAAGTTCGTCATCAATGCGAAGGGCTTTATCTAGGGTGATACTGAGATTGTTAGTCGCAGTTGAATTGAGTGATAGGACACGAAGGCTCGCTTGGTCTGCAAGGTTGCCGAAGCCAGCTCGGATATTATTCCACTTTCCACTTGCGGGTTGCCAGTTACTGGACTGGAGGTCGGAGGCGAGCCATATTTCGGTGCGGCCGGTATCCTTAGAGAGAATGTGCTGTAGGGCTTTATCTAGAAGTGAAGGGATATTTGCTGCCGCATCTGTAGGGAGCGACTGTGAAATTTTATCAAGGGAATTAGGGTCTGCTATTTCTATTGGCTGAGCAGTCGCGCTATCGAGTAGGATTAGTTTCGTGCCATCGAGTTGGGCAGCTGAGTTTTTGACTAGAGCAATGGCTGCTTCACGTTTACTTGTGGTGCTATCGGAGCTTTTTTGCTCCATACTCGGTGAGCGGTCTAGGATAAAGATGATAGTGTCGAGCTTGCCGCCTCCCCAATTAAGAAACCCACTGGAGCTTAGTGGACGTGCGACAGCGAAAACAAGGGCAGCGACGGCTAGAGCTCGGCAAGTGAGAATGATAATGTGTTTAAGTTTTTTGCGGCCACGCGACTCTCGCGTTGCACGCAACAGAAATTCCATAGCGGCCCATTTAACAACGCGATGCCTGCGCCGGTTGAGGAGGTGGATGAGTACTGGGATACTCAGTGCTAGCAACCACCAAAAATAGGCAAGTGATGATAGATGTGGAAAGTTCAAGGTTTCTGGGCTGGTATGAAAGTGGGTTTATCTGCTGCCTTTTTTCGGTAGGCGATCTAGCAGGAAGGTCGAGAGGACACTCTCATAATTTTCAGTAGTTCTTACTAAACGGTAGTCGACATTTGCGTCATGGCATCGTCTTCGAATGTCGGTTAGGAATTCTTGGACGATTTCACGGTATTCATCAGCAATCAGGACGGGTTCTGCAACGATAGTGGAATTGTCCTCGAGGTCGACAAATCGATGTGGCCGTTCGAATTCAAAGTCAATTTCTTGAGGGTCCATGAGGTGGAAGACGACCACATCGTGTTTTCGGTATTTCAGGTGTTGGAGCGCATCTGAAAATGCATCTGGGTCACAGAACAGGTCTGACAGGATGACGATGAGTCCGCGGCGGGGGACTTTTTCAGCAATGCTGTGGAGCCCCTCGACGAGTCCCGTCTCACCTTTTGGTTCGGTTTCTGCGAGGGTTTTGAAGATTGTTTGAAGGTGAGAAGCTCTTCTGCGGGGGGGGATCTCGAGTTGGAGTTTGGTAGAGATACAGCTTAGTCCAGCGGCGTCGCCTTGATCTACGGCGAGATAGCTGAGGCTTGCGGCGATTTTGCGGGCAAATTCGATTTTAGAAATGCCTTTGTCGGCGAAGGCCATTGAGCCGCTGGTATCGAGGAGAATGTGAGCGAGGAGGTTGGTGTCAGCTTCAAATTCTTTGATGTAGTATCGATCTGATCGAGCGTAGGCTTTCCAGTCAAGTCTACGCGTATCATCACCTTGGACATACTTTCGGTACTCCGCAAACTCGACAGAGGAACCTCTGTTAGGCGAACGGTGACGTCCGGCTACGTTACCTAACATTGGTTGGCGGCTTTCAAGCGGGATGGCACCAAGTCTACCGAGTACCTCTGGGTCGAGAAACGAGTAAGTCACAGACGGGAGTGGGTTTCGATCTTATGGAGTGGAGACTTACTGGGCGTCATGCATTTCTGCAACGAGACGCTCGACTACTTTATTGGCAGTCATTCCTTGTGATTCTGCAGCGAAGTTGGTGAGGACACGGTGACCGAGTACTGGCTGGGCTACGGATTCAATATCTTCTAGACGGACCATATAGGAACCATGGAGTGCGGCACGAGATTTGGCGCCTAGGATAAGGTATTGTACTGCACGCGGTCCTGCGCCCCAGCCTACATATTCTTTCACCCAATCGGGTGAGCTATCGAGAGTAGGTCGGGTTTTGCGTACGATCTCGACAGCATAGTCGTAGATGTGATCGGGCACGGGCATGCGGCGAACGAGTTCTTGATAGGCGATGACTTGTTCTCCGCTCATGACGTGTGCGAGAGATTTTTTCAACACGCCTGTGGTTTCACGAGCGATACGTTTTTCTTCTTCTTCCGATGGGTAATCGACATCGATGAGGAACATGAAGCGGTCAAGCTGGGCTTCAGGTAGAGGGTATGTGCCTTCTTGTTCAACTGGGTTTTGAGTTGCCAGTACAAAGAAGGGGGGCTCGAGCGGATAGCTGTGTCCGAGGGCTGTGACTCTGCGTTCCTGCATCGCTTCAAGCATTGCAGCTTGGGTTTTTGCTGGGGCGCGGTTGATTTCGTCGGCGAGGAGGAGGTTTGCAAAAACGGGGCCTTTGATGAATTGGAATTCTCGCTTACCACTATCTGTTTCCTGAATGATGTCTGTGCCAGTGATGTCAGCTGGCATTAGGTCGGGCGTAAACTGAATCCGGCTAAAGCTCAGCTCCATACACTCAGCGACTGATGAGACTAGCAGAGTTTTAGCTAGGCCCGGGACGCCCATGAGGAGAGCATGGCCACGGGCGAAGAGGGCAATGGCAAGTTGTTCAACGACAGTTTCTTGGCCAATAATAACCTTCGCGATTTCTTGTTTGAAGGCTCGGTATGTTTCACCGAGTTGATCAATGGCGGCTACGTCGTCAGGTGGGAGTTGGTTTGGATCTGCGACGGGGGTCGTCATTTCTTGGGTTTCCATGTTCTTCTGTTAGGTTTCTTTAATAAAGTAAAATGCGATGGTTTGAAAGTTCATACCATCGCACAAATACGAAATCCTGCAATCATCTCTTGCAGGAGAGTGCGATTAGATTTCGTTGGCAGAAATGCCGCGGAGTTCAAAGACGCGTTGGATAGTCGCCTCTATGAGGTTGTTAGGGCAGGAGGCTCCAGCTGTGATGCCGATAGTTACGGGGCTTTCGAGATCTAGAAGGTTATTGTACTCTGAGTTAACCTCTGATTTTTGTTCGAGATCGAAGTGGACGATTTCTTTGAGTGATTTGAGGCGGTCAGAGTTTTGGATAAAGAAAGTTGGGAGTTCTTCTTGGCCGATTTCAACGAGGTGAGAGGTATTGGAAGAATTGTATCCTCCGACAACGAGGAGGATGTCCATATGTTCTTTAAGCATATCGAAGAGAGCGTCTTGACGTTCTTGGGTGGCACCGCAGATGGTGTCGAAGAATTGGAAGTTCTCCGTTTTACCATCGCGCTCATTGATCGCTTTGCAGACACGTCTTTGGATTTCTTCGGTTTCGCTTTTGAGCATTGTGGTTTGGTTTGCAACGCCCACTTTATGGAGGTGGATTTCAGGGTCGAAGCCAGGTGAGACGGCATTGCCGAAGCGTTCCATGAGTGCTTCTGAAGTGATTTTTCCATTGAGGTAGGAACAGAGAAAGTCTGTGTCCTCGAGTGTCAGGATGACGATATAGTGACCGTCTTTATTGTCACCAAGGGCTCGTGAAGCAGTGGCGCGTGTTTCTTCATGACCGGCCTTACCGTGAATGATGGATGTGTAGCCTTCTTTCGCGTAATTTCTGACTCTACGCCAGACTTTCATGACATCGCCGCATGTGGTGTCGACGATAGCAGCACCGCGCTCTTCAATTTTTTCGATATAGCTGGTGGGGGCGCCGAAGGCAGGGACGATAACGACATCATCTTGGGTGAGTTGGTCGTATTGTTCATTCATTTCTTTCCATGGGAGTGAAACGATCTTCATTTCTTCTAGTTGGCGATTTACTTCCTGGTTATGAATGATTTCCCCAATGAGGAAGATATTATTATCGGCGAAAACTTTCCGAGCGGCGTAGGCGAGGTCGATGGCGCGTTCCACTCCGTAGCAAAAGCCAAATTGGCGTGCTAGTTTGATGGTGGTATTGCCGATTGTGAGGGAGCCATCGTTGGCGCGAATTTTTTCGACGATGGATGATTCATAGTGACGTTGGACTTCGGCCTGGACTTTTTCCATGACGTCAGGTCGGCGTACGTTGATGCGCTTGCGTTTTGTCTTCGGTTTTGCGTCGCTCATAGTGTGTGGAGTGACCATTGCGTGGAATGGGGGGACATGCACGCGTTATTTCACAGATTTTCGAGAAAATGGGAGGGATAGGAGAAAGAAGAAGAAGAGGCAAATGGCTTCTAGGACCAAAATGTACCAGGGCCAGGAGGGGAAGAAATCGAGGAGGCTCGCAGTGTCGGGCTTATGTCTGAGGTAGCCGTAGTTGGTGTGGAGGCTGAAGTTGGTAGTGAGGGCGAGAACTAGATAGACCTGGGTGAGGCCAAAAACGAACCACATAGCATTCTTGCGTGGTTTCCAACCAATGGCGAGAGGTAGAAATAGAGCGGTGATGACTACAAAACCGTGGTTCCAGAAGAAGCAAAGGTATTCGGGGCTGGGGAAACCACTTTGGATATTGGGAGTCAGTAAGCCTTGGAGGGTGCCGGCAAGGCCCCAGAAGTAAGTGATTTCAGCGCATCGTTGAGATTGAGTTAGGAGGGCGATGCCTCCAAATATGGCTGCCAAATCGCAGAGGTGCAGTGGTAGCGTGGTGTCGAGAGTTACGTGGTAGCCAAAGTAGGCGGCTGAGAGGATTTGCAGTGGGTAACTGGCTAGAACACAAGCTGCTAGAGCCCACCTTATTTTCTTCTGAAGCGAGGGGTGGGCTTTGTAGAGCCATGTGAGCAAAACCACGGCCCCGCCAATCACTGAGAGTGTCAGAATATGGGTGAGGCCGAAAAGTTTGAACTCAGGCATAGGTCTGGTGCTGAATCGATGCGCTAGGCTTCTTGAGTATCCTCAGGAGTGTCGGATTTTTTATTGCTCACGCGTTCAGTTAGGGACTGCACCACATAGAAGAGCATGGGGACGACAGCCATACCCAGAATCGTGGCTGCAAGCATGCCGCCGAGTACTGCGGTTCCAAGGATTTGGCGGGAAGCTGCACCCGCACCGGAAGCAATGACGAGAGGAATGACCCCAAGGACGAAGGACAGTGCTGTCATGAGAACCGCTCGGAATCGGAGTTTGACGGCCTCACAGGCAGCATCGAAAACGTTGAGCCCTTCCTTGTGTTTTTCACTGGCAAACTCAGTGATAAGGATGGCGGTTTTAGCCGAGAGGCCAATGAGTAGAACAATGCCGATCTGAGTGTAGACATTGTTGTCCATGCCACGGAGCATGACTCCAGCGACAAGACCGAGGATGGCAACTGGGACGGCGAGACAGACTGAGATGGGCAATGTCCAGCTTTCGTATTGTGCAGCAAGCACGAGGTAGACCATGAGGATAGAGAAGCCGAAGATCGCCATCATGCCGCCTGAGGCTTGTTTCTCCTGATATGAGAGCTCTGACCAACTGTAGCCCATGCTTGGGGGGAGTTCTTGGTCAGACATATCTTCCATGATGGCCATTGCTTGTCCGGAGCTAAAACCAGGCGCTGGGTTACCCATGACTTTTACCGATGGGTACATGTTGAATCGAGTGATCGTTTGTGGGCCAAGGATTTCGGTGAGTTTACAAATAGATCCCAGAGGGATCATTTGGCCGTCGGCACCGCGGACGTTTAGTCGCATGATATCTTCAGGTTCGCCTCGGAAGGGAGCGTCAGCCTGAGCTGTGACTCGGAAGACTCGACCAAATTTCGTAAAGTCGTTGATATAGGAGGAGCCGAGATAAATTTGGAGGGTATCAAAGACGGCGGTCATCGAGGTTCCTGTGCGTTTCACGGCCTCTCTGTCGATGTCGATATAGAATTGGGGGACTGAGGCGCGGAAGGTCGAGCGGACTTGGTTGAGGCCTTGTTGAGAGTTGCCGTGTTCTGAAATGGTATTTGAGACGACCTGAAGCTGGTCTAGTCCGGCGCCGCCTTTGTCTTGGAGCATGTAGGTGAAGCCACCTGACATACCCACGCCAGGAAGGGATGGCATCGGGAATGCGAAGGCTGCGGCTTGTTGGATGCCGGCGAGTTTACGGTTCAGCTGCATGATGATGTCTTGCTGATGTAGCCCTGGCTCTTTGCGTTCCTCCCAGTTGTCGAAGGTGACGATACAGAAGCCTGTATTGGAGGCGACAGCGCCATCGACGATGGAGTAACCATTAATGGCAAGGGCATGTTCCACGCCTGGGATGCTTTTAGCGACAGCTTCTACTTGCTCCATTACTTTCGCAGTGCGCGCATTTGTGGCGCCGTCGGGCAGCTGAAGGTTGACCATGCAGTAGCCTTCATCTTCCTGAGGGACGAAACCTGTTGGGAGTTTACCAAGGCCCATGGCAGCTAGGACGACGGTTCCCACAAATAAGATGAGACCGAGCGCGACGAGGCGGAGTGCTTTACGGACGATAGCGACATAGCCGCTGTTCGTTTTTTCTAGCGTGGTATTGAAGAGTTTAAAGAAGCCCTTGGGTTCCTTAGGGTTTTGTTTGAGGAGAATACCACAGAGTGCGGGACTCAAGGTGAGGGCGCATATTGAGCTGAAGACGGTTGCAACGGAGATGGTGACGGCAAATTGTTTGAACATGGTGCCAGTGATGCCCTCCATCATCGTCATCGGGACGAAAACTGAGAGAAGTACGAGGGTCGTGGCGACGACGGGGCCTGAAACTTCGCGCATTGCTTCTGTTGCCGCGGCTCGACCTTTGAGTCCTTTAGACAGGTGGACGAATGTGTTTTCTACAACGATGATAGCATCATCGACCACGATGCCGATAACGAGAACGAGCCCGAAGAGCGTGAGCTGGTTGAGTGAGAATCCGAGCAGCTTGAGAACGAAGAATGTACCAATCAGCGAGACCGGGATTGTGATAGCGGGAATCAGTGTGGCTCGCAGGTTTTGGAGGAAGATATAGACGGTCAGAACCACCAAAATGAGAGTGGCGATAAGCGTGGTTACCACCTCTTTGACTGAGGCTGCAATCACATCCGTGGAGTCATAGATGACGGTGTAGTCGACGCCTTTCGGGAAAGAGCGTTTCAGCTCAGCAAGCTTATCTTTAACACCGGCCGCGACTTCCATCACATTGGACCCTGGAATTTGGAAGATCGCTAGTGTGGCTGCGGGTTTGCCATTGAGGCGTGAAGAGAAGTTGTAGGCATTTGAACCAAGTTCGACGCGAGCGACATCCCCTAATCTAACGGGGCTACCATTTTCACCGGTGGCCACGACGATGTCAGCAAATTCGGAAACTTCTTCGAGGCGCCCTTGGGTTGAGAGGACGAACTCGTTTGCGGTTCCTGGAGGGGCGGGGGCACCGCCTACTTTACCAGCCGCAACCTGGATATTTTGTTCACGGATCGCATTGACGATATCGCTAGCGGCTAGGTTACGCGCACGCAGTTGGTCAGGCTGGAGCCAGACACGCATACTGAATTCTCCGGTGCCGTATACGGTGACGTCGCCGACCCCATTGACACGAGCGATTTCATCACGGATTTGGAGGTTGGCATAGTTACTTAAGTAGGCGTCATCGTAATCACCATCGGGAGAGGTGAGGCCCACGTAGAGTACGGTATCTGTGGAGCGCTTTTTGACGGTAACGCCTGTCCGTTTGACCTCTTCAGGGAGTCGAGCTTGTGCGATAGAAACGCGGTTTTGAACGAGGACGTTTGCGATATCGAGATCGACGCCTGATTCGAAGGTGACGGTGAGTGTCATACTACCATCATTCGCACAGACACTCGACATATAGATCATGCCTTCAACCCCATTGACCTCTTTTTCAATCGTCGCAGCCACTGTATCGGAGACTGTCGACGCATCGGCGCCAGCATAGGTTGCTGAGACTGTGATGGTGGGAGGTGCCAAGTCTGGGTAGCGAGCCACGGGGAGGCCTATGAGTGCTACAGCGCCTAAGACGACGATAACAATCGAGACAACCGAAGCGAAGACTGGGCGGTCGATGAAAAATTTACTGAACATGACTTAAGGGTGTAGTGGTATTATTTACCCTGGAGTTCTGCGGGTTGCTCAGGTTTAGCAGGTTGGTTTGCGGTAGCCATTTTCGGAGTGACGGTGGCTCCATCGCGTGCACGTTGCAGGCCGCTAACAATGACTTTGTCAGAGGCTTCAAGGCCCGCAGTGATAATTGTGTCGCGAACGGGGACTGCATTTTTGTCGGCTTGTTGACGTTGGACTGTAGGACCTGTGGTGACTCCCCGACGACTCACGGTATTTTTCTCATCTACTACCCAGACGTAGGTGCCGCCAATATCTTTTAGGACAGATACGGAGGGGACCATAATGGCGTCCTTGTGTTCTTGTGGATATCCAACACGAGCGAAAAGTCCGGAGGAAAGCTCCCCCTCTGGATTGGGGAAGACGGAGCGAACGAGGGCGGTGCGGGTACTTTCGTTGACCTTATTGTCAATGAAGTCGATGACGCCGAGGTGTTCGTAGATGGTGCCATCTGCAAGCTCTAAACGCACTTTGTTAAGGTGTTCGCTGATATCTTTATCCTCAGAGCGTCGGCGGTAGTACTCGAGCATGATGCGCTCGGGCACATCGTAGTAAGCTCTGATAGATTTTTCGTCGACTACTCGGGTTAGGAGCGTGGGTTCACCATTGCCGACTAGGTTGCCGAGGTCTACCAGCCTACGCGACATGCGACCTGATACTGGCGACTGAATGTCGGTATAGGATAAATCGATTTCCGCGGAATCGAGTTTTGCTTCAGCTTGGCGCACCATGGCTTGTGCGTTGGCAACTTCCGCTTCGGCAGTTTCAATGTCGAGTTCGGAGACGGCACGTGGCCCTGCACGGCGTAGTCGGCCGAGGTTTGCTTGTGCGAGAGCGAGGCTTGCATTTGCACGATCTACGTCAGCTTTAGAAGCTGCTAGAGTGGCTTGATAGGGGGCTTGTTCAATGAGGAAGAGTTTAGCTCCTTTTTCCACTTTCTTCCCTTCTTCGAAGAAGGATTGTTCTAGGACCCCCCTTACACGGGCTCTGATTTCGACTTCCGAGACACCGGCGAGGGTGGCAGGAAACGAGACGTAGACAGTTTGGTCTGCAACAATGGGGGTGGAGACGGTAACAGGAGGAGGGGGAGGAGGGGCGAATTCATTTTTAGGCCCACATTGTGAGAGTGAGAATGCAGTTAAGCTTGCGAGGAGCAGCTTGAGCGTTGGTGATTCGATGTGCATGGCTGAGAGATTTTTGTGATTGAAAGGTGGCTGTTACTTTTGGATCGAGACTTCGGGCATGACAGTTCCGCCACCAAGTGACTTGTAGAGGGAGACGTATGCGGCTGCGACGACTCCCTTACTGGTGGCAGCGGCGTCTTGGCTGTTAAAGATGGTACGCTCAGCATCGAGGACATTTTGGAAATCGACGAGTCCTTGTTTATAATTGGTTTTTACTAAGTCTACGGTTCTTTGTGCTGATTGGACAGCATCATTGAGTGCCGACATACGGTCTCGCTCGTAGAATGCTGAAGCGAGGCTATTCTCGACATCTTCGACACCTCTGAGGACAGTTTGTTCATAGAAGTAGAGGGCTTGGCGTGTGCGGGATTCTTCTACTTTGATTTGTGAACGGATTCTACCAGCACTAAAGATATTCCAGCGGAATGAGGGGCCAAAGCTGTATGCTCCAGAAGATGAATTGAATAGATTGTTGGTATTTCCTGATTGGAAGGCGAAGTCACCAGCGAGGAAGAAGCGTGGGTAGAGGTCGGCTTCGGCAACGCCGATTCTTGCGGTTTGGGCTGCAAGTTCTCGTTCGGCTCTTCGGATATCGGGGCGCGATCTGAGAAGGTTAGTCGGTAGTCCAATGCCTGTGTTAGATGACGGCATCGGGATGCCTTTTGAATTGTTCACTAAGGCTTCTCCTTCACCAGCATATTTTCCTAACAATGTAGCGAGTCGGTTGAGGGAGACAGCGCGCTGTGCTCGAAGTTGGGGGACAAGAGCTCTGGAGTTTGCGAGGTTGGTTTGAGCTTGGCTGACGTCAAGTTCTGGGACGAGGCCGGCTTCGAATCGTTCTTGGGTGAGTTCAACGGACTCTGCCTGGTTTTTAATATTATTTTGTGCTTGGCGGATGCGTTCTTCGAAGGTGCGTACTTCGATATAACTGAAGGCAACTTCAGAGAAGAGGGTGACGAGGGTGTCTCGGTAGGCTTCTTCAAGTGCTTCCGCAGTGGCGTCAGATGATTCGATGGCTCTTCGTACTCCTCCAAAAAAGTCGAGTTCCCAACTAGCAGACGCACCAGTGGACCAATTTTCATAACTTTGGCCACCGAGTAGATTAGGTGGGTCAGTGTTTTCGCTTTGGCTAGAGCCTAGGACATTACCTGCTAGGTCGACTGTGGGAGCTAGTCCACTACGGGAAATTCTGCGACCTTCTTGTGCTTCGACCACTCGTTCGAGGGCAATCTTCACGTCAGGGTTTGCTTTGGCCGACATGTTAACCAACTTTGTTAGGGTCGGATCGTTAAATTTTTTCCACCAAGAATGCAATGAGGAGGAAGAGGAACGCATGTCTTTGGCGAGCGACTGATGCCAAGTGTCTGGAGTGATGATCTCAGGTGATTGATAGTTTTTCCCTACGATCATGGTGTTACAACTCGTGAGGAGTGAGCCGAGAATGAGAGCGGAAAGAGGTAGGTGAACAAGTGCGGCGCCTTTAGGTCGATTCATCACACGAGTAGCATTTACTTTGGATATCCTAATGTCCAGCTTGAATTGTTGGGATGTTAGGCTGCGTGACTGACAATGAAATGCTTATGATTTCACCTAAGATTATTAAGAAAAGAGCTTTACGTCACCTAGATCTATACTTTAGGTTTAAGTGACCTTCTTCAATGAGTGTTTTATCCATGACTTCGCCCCAACAAATATCAAGTTCTGCTCAAGCTCTGCTCGATGCTGTTCAGGCGAATCCAAGTGATTGGGCTAATCGCAAAGAGGCAGCATATAAGCTCTATCAGGAGGGCTTTTATCTAGAAGCAGCAGACACAGTATGGAATGCGCCTGAGATGCCCTCAACCGACATGGATGTAGCATTCGCAGTAAAGATTGTATCGCGTGCGAGACCGAATCGTTCCATTCGGTTAGTCTATGAAGTGCTTCGGAGGAATACAGGAAAAGCGGAGCAGAACATGGCCATGGCTCGGGCTTTCAACTTGATAGGTTTACCAATGTTAGCATCGCGCTTCTATGGTGCGGCGATGGCTGATGGAGCGAAGCATTTTGATATTGGTTTTGAGCAACAATCACTGTGGTATGATGACTCTGAGTCTTTGATGCAGGCATGGGAGGCGTCATCATCTGAGCTTAAGCCACCTTTCACTAAGCCTGTAGAATCGTTTCTTGGGCATTCAATTAATTTTTCGGATCTTACGGAGGATATGCCAGTGGTATCGCCTGTCACAGGGCCAGTTACCAGCAGCGTGAGTAAGCCAGCAGGTTTGAGTTCACATCCTGTTTTGAAGGCAGCTAAACCAACAGCAGCCACGCCAGTACGTCCGGCGACACCAGCGCCAGCGAAGAAAATGCCGAGGCCCTCAGCGCCGCTGTCACCTCAGCAGTCTAAGCCTGCACCTAAGCCTCCAACACCAGCGGCGCCTAATGCCCCCAAAAATGCTCCGAAACCGATGTTGCCTCCTATGGAGGACGGTGACAAAGCTTAAAGTTGGGATTTCAATACCGACTGAGTTGTGGGTTCCGTACTTAGTCGAGGATTTGGTGATTTGTCGTTCTCACGGGAGCTCTAGTTCATGTCTCTGTAGAATGTGCTACTTGTTGGGGGGCGATGAACTCATATTTTTGATATGAATGGGTATGGAGGTTCTTGTTTTCACATGCCACCCATAGATTTTGAGTGTCAGGGAGTGTCGCATCTAAACTGAGCTTTGAGTAAAAATGCCTTTACCTCGAAGAGCATGAGCTCGTATATTGAATCTCTGTATATTATATGATGACGACTAATGAAGATTTGGGAGCCCGCGAGCTCAGTCCTGCGTTAAAGTTGCGAGTAAGTGAAGTGAGGGCGGCAAAGAATGATTGGTCGGGGCGTCGGGCGTGTTGTGATTCATTATACCAAGATGCTCATTATAGCGAGGCAGCAGACCTCTTGTGGGAGGCACCGAGTACACCCGTACAAGCGGAAGAAATGGCATGGGTGTTGAGGGTGCTTTCGAAGGGGCGTCCAAGTGATGCAGTACGGGTGGTGCAGGAGTTGACTCGGCGTATTGGAAGAGATGTTGATGCGTTAATAAGATACGCTTTGGCGTTTCACCGTGAAGGCTTGCCGTTGTTAGCTGCTCGTTTTTACGGTCAAGCGATGGGAGTGGATGTGAAGAATTTTGATATCGGCTTTGAAGAAGAATCGTTGTGGTGTGATGATTACGGTGAATTGGTGGATAGATGGCAGGAGTTAGACTATCAGCCAGGGCCTCCGGAATTGGCTCCTCTCAAGCAATTTTTGGGTAAAGCAACGAGCTTTTTGGAGTATACGCAGAGAATTACGGCACATGTCGTCCCCCAAAGTGTCGATGAGAAGGAACCGGCTAGTGAGCCAATCAAGACGGAGATGTTAGAAGGCGGGGTTGATGATGAGGTGTTTAAAAGGCCCAAGTTGCTGATGCCCAAAATTAAGCCTAAGGAAGAATAGGCAACGGATGTGGAATAGAGCAGTCTAGGCAACACTCTCAAGTTAGATGAAAGAGGAATTACCATTAATAATTATCGTATGTACGGGCAATTCATGTCGTTCACAGATGGCGCATGCCTTTTTGGAGAGGGCTTTAGATGGAAGAGCACGGGTTGAGAGTGCGGGTTCTGCACCTGCTGGCTACGTGCATCCGTTAGCCATAAGAGTGATGGCTGAGCAGGGCTATGATTTGTCTGAGGCCAAGTCTCAACATGTTAATGAGTTTCATGTCGATGAGAAATCAGTGGTTGTGACCGTATGTGATAATGCGCGTGAGGATTGTCCGTGTTTATCTACCGCAGTGTGCTACCACTGGGAGTTTGATGACCCAGCAAGGGTGGAGGGAACGGAGGCTGAGGAGCTGTCTGCGTTTAGGCGTATTCGGGATCAAATCAAAGAAGTTTTTTTATCTCGGTTAGATCAACTAATCTTACGGCGAGAAGCCATCTAGAACTATCCATTAACCCCAATTGTGAATGGCACTGACATCTGAAATCAAATATTTACTGAGTCTTGTTGACGACGACCCAAGCAATTGGGTTGTTAGGAAGGAAACTGCTTTGATGCTATATGAGGCTGGAGAGTACTTACAGGCGGCTGACATGGTGTGGCAGACTCCAGAGATACCATCCACGGATATGGATGTGGCGTTTGCGATTAAGATTGTGTCGAGGGCGCGGCCGAATCGGGCGATACGCATGTTGTATGAACTGGTAGGGCGGAATGCAGGCAAAGCTCCACAGTACATAGCGATGGCGAACGTCTTTAATTTGATTGGTTATCCGATGTTAGCGATGCGATGTTATGGGATGGCGATGGCCTTGAATGAAGATTTTTTAGATATGGGATTTGAGGCTGAGGCATTTTTGTATGATGAGGGGAGGGTGTTGTCGAATCGGTGGCTAGGGAGTGAGCCTGAGGTGAAAGAGCCATTTCTTCAGGCGACTGAGGTAGGGGAGGTGGAGCCGATAATATTTGCTGAGCTGAATCAGGAGTTAGATGAAAGTTCCTTCAAGCGTGCTTCGCAGGAGGCTGTGAAGGGGGATGTTCAGGCATTGATTCCAGCACTAGAGAAATTCAATACGGTGCAGCAAGGGGAGAAGCCGAAGATTATTGCTCCACCGGTTGAGTCTGCACGAGTTGATCCTCGACCGGGAAATGCGTTGTTACCGAAAGGAGCTGAGGAGCAAGCGCGGGCACCCAAGCCGATGGTTTTGCCCCCTCAAGCACCTCAGCAACCTAACTTCCACCCACCGAGTCAGCCAGCAAAGGCGGTGAGTTTGGAGAAGGGGGCGCCCAAGGTTCCGCCGTTACGTATTACGCGTTCGGACAAGGAAGAATAGTGGCATTGCCAAAATCGCTGTTGAATTCTCGTAGTTGAATCGTTAGTTCTGCTATGAAAGCGGCTGGATGTTCGCGGAGTTTACTATGATCTGGGTTGATGGAGAGTTCAAAAAGGACGGCAAGTTAGAAATTTCTACGACTGCGCAAGGGCTATCGTTAGGTATGGGGGTGTTTGAGACATTGTTGGCTCGGAAAGGGCGCGTACAATTTTTCAATGAGCATTTGAGGCGGCTGTCTGAGGCGGCTATCAAGATGGGATTTGCTGAGCCAGATAGAGTGTTGTTGAAGGCTGCGGTGGAAGAGATTGTCTCTGGCTGGGGGGAAGAGTTAGCGCGTGTTCGCATTTCTATCTATGGACTGACTGAGGAGGATTCTAGCACGGTGGTAGAGGTGAGTGCAGTACCGGCAAGGGGGAGCGAGGTTGTGTTGGTAGAGTCAAGTTTTCGGGTCAATGAATGGGGTGCATTAGTTGGGGTGAAGTCAACTTCATACGGGATGAATGTTTTAGCTCTCAGGGAAGCACGAGCAATGGGGGGAGATGAGGCATTGATGTTGAATAGTGCTGGGTGTGTTTGCGAGGGGGCGACTTCTAATATTTTTTGGATGATTGGAGATAGACTTCATACGCCTGCCTTGGAGACGGGGTGTCTCCCTGGAGTGACACGAAGAAAAGTGATCGAGGCATGTGGTGTGATGGGTATCGAGGTTCAAGAGGTGAGTGTGGGAAAAGAGGCTCTAGAAGAGGCTGAGGGGATTTTCATTACCAATGCTCTAAGAGGGGTTCATAGGGTAAGTTGTTATGCTGGGAGGACGCTGCAGGATCCGAAGGTAGATTCAGTGATTGCTCGTATCCAGAATGCCTATCAAGAATTGGCTCAGAATCATGAATAGTTACACGACAGTCATTGAGGAGGGGGATGTTGAAAAGTTACGTAGCATATTGAGTGCTCGTGGGTTTGCATTTAGTGAGAAGGCCTACGCGTATTACAGTGCAAAAAAAGAGAAGCTCCATGTGACTGTGTATGAGAAGGGGCCCAAGGTGTTGGTTCAAGGAAAGCAGACCGAGGAATTTGTGAAGTTTATCCTAGAGCCTGAGATACTGGGGGAAGCGCTCTTAGGTAATGAGGAGGTGTACATGCCTGAGATGTTTGAGCCACATTTTGGGGTTGATGAGAGTGGGAAGGGAGATTTTTTTGGCCCATTGGTGATAGCTGGGGTCTATACTGAGCGTGAGAGTGCGCGAGCTTTATTAGATGCGGGCATTGCAGACTCTAAAAGGGTGAGCAGTCAAAAGAAGATTGTAGAGCTTTCTGAGAAGATTCGGTCGACACCTGGGGTGGTGTGGGAATGTATTTCTCTGCGGCCTGAAAAGTACAATGAGTTGTACGTGAAGTTTGGGAACCTCAATAGGCTATTAGCGTGGGGGCATGCTCGGGTGATTGCGGCATTGGCTGCAAAGGTGCCTCAGTGTCCGAGAGCTCTGAGTGATCAATTTGCAAGAGAAGAGGTTTTGTTGTCGGCGATGAAATATCAAGGTGCAGCGGTGGAGCACATTGAGCTTCAGCAGCGGACCAAGGGGGAGAGTGATATTGCGGTGGCTGCGGCTTCTATTATCGCTAGGGAGGCGTTTGTGGATTGGGTTGAGCGCGCCAGTGAGAAAGGTGGGGTGACGATGCCCTTGGGGGCTGGAAGTAGTGTGTTAGATGCTGGAAGGGAGTTAGTTGGTCGCCATGGGAGAGAAATTTTGCCGAAAATTGCGAAAATGCATTTTAAGACGGCCATGCAGATATGAGGTGAGATTGGGTGATTTCTCTCAAAATGGCTGATTTTTGGGATAAACTCGGACGATACGCAAAAAAATATGCGTTTCGTTGCATTTTTTACGCGACAAAAGTGTCAAGATGTGGTCTCCATTCGCGCGCAGCCAATTGGCTGCGAACTTTCATATTACACACATCTAAAAATGGTTACAATTACGAAGCGCGATCTTGTTATTAAGCTGAGCAACGAAACTGGCCTGACTCAGCAGGAGGTTTTTGCGGTTGTTCAAGGGACACTTGACTCCATCACTGAGGAGCTTGCAAAGGGCAACTCAGTGGTAATGCGTAACTTCGGTGCCTTTCAGGTACGTGAAGTAAAGGGTAAGATCGGCCGCAACCCTAAGGATCCATCCAAGGATGTGCCAATCCCACCGCGTGCAGTGGTGAAGTTCAAGCCTGGCAAAGAAATGAAGGAGAAGGTTGCTCGCATCCTTCCATCACTTCAAGAAGAAGGCGTCTAAGCTTCCACCTCTTTCCCCCCAGAGAAAAGCGCAGCTTCGTGAGTGTACGTGGCTGCGCTTTTTTGTTGTCTGATGGAAGTGGGGACTGAGTGGGGGAATCCACTGGAGGAGGTGAAATAAGAGTGTTCAAAAGGGGTGAGATGCGCTAGGCAGGAAGCGAGATGGAAACTGAAATTCTTTACGCTGACCCGGAAGGGTTTGAGGATGCGGTCGCGGCGGCTGTGGGCAAGCTAGATGCTGGTGAGGTTGTTGCTTTACCGACGGAGACTGTGTATGGGCTTGGAGCGAATGCGTTAGATGAAGATGCTGTGGCAAAGGTTTTTGAGGCGAAAGAGCGTCCATCATTCGATCCATTGATTATTCACATTGCGCAGCGTGAGCTGATTCGCGAGGTGTGCGAGCTAAGCCCAGAGTTAGATGCGGTGGTGCAGCAATTGATGCAAGCATTTTGGCCGGGGCCCTTTACGATGGTGTTGCCGAAGAAGTCGGTGATTCCTGATATTGTGACGAGTGGGCAGGAGACTGTGGCAGTGAGGATGAGTGAGCATCCGGTGATGCGAGCTATTTGTAAGGAGTTGGGTAAGCCAATAGCGGCCCCCAGTGCGAATCGTTTCGGTAGAATTTCTCCAACATCAGCGGGCGCAGTTGAGAAGGAATTGGGTGGCAGGATTCCGCTTATTATTGATGGTGGAGCTTGCAATGCTGGTTTGGAGAGTACGATCGTAAGAGTCGAGCTTGGTGAGAAGCGGCCTGAATTGCATTTACTGCGTGCGGGGCCGATTGTGAAAGAGGAGTTACAGAAGATCGGGAAGGTGATTCGTCCGAAAAAGCCAAAGAAGATTGAAGAAGCGCCGGGGCAATTAGAGAGCCACTATGCACCATCGACGCCACTCTATTTATTTGAGAAGCCTGAGGACTTTGAGCCTGATCCATCATTGAGCTATGGCTTATTATCCTATCGGGGTGCTGCGAAGGACGGCTATATTGATTTGTATGACTGGGACGTTGTGGAGGAGTTATCCCCAGGTAAAGGCAAGCTGCCAGAGGCTGCAGTGCGTTTGTTCTTTGCGCTGCGCCAGCTTGATGAGAGTGGGGTGGATGCGATCGTTGCTGAGTCAGTGGCTGAGACAGGGATTGGGGTTGCGATCAACGACCGCTTACGTCGCGCGAGCGCAAAGACGCGGAATGCATAGCTAAGGGCGATTATCTCATGTTGAAATCCCTCATGACGGTCAGTGGGTTCACATTGTTGAGCCGCATCACTGGTTTTTTACGCGACATGCTCACCAGTTACTATTTTGGTGCTGGTACATTGGGGGATACTTGGGTGGCGGCTTTTCGTTTTCCCAATCTATTTCGACGTGTGTTAGGCGAGGGAGCTTTCAACTCGGCCTTTGTTCCTCTTTACAGTGGGAAATTAGCTGAGGAAGGGAAGGGGGCAGCATTTGACTTTGCGAGCCGTATTCTGGTTATTTTAAGTTTATTGCTCTCGGTTTTATGCGTGGTGAGTTACATATTCATGGCTCCCATCACCAAGGCTTTGACGACAGGGTTTGATGCTGAGAAGCTTGCATTGGCGACGGATTTATCGCGTATCACAGTTAGTTATCTCTTTTTTATCTGTCTGGTGGCGGCACTGAGTGGGGTTTTGAATAGCCATAAGAAGTTTGCGGCGCCTGCATTTTCTTATGTCTCGCTCAATTTAGTATTTTTAATGGGCTTGATGGGGGTGGTTCCCTTTGTGGATGGTTTACAGAATAAGGTGAGTGTGATGGCTTGGTGCTTACCTATTGGAGGTTTTGTGCAGTTGGTCATTGTTCTGCTTTCTGCATGGCGCACAGGGATTAAGTTTGTCCCGAAGGTGCCGAAGCTGGATAGTGATACCATTAAGTTAGGTTTGTTGATGGGCCCGGGGTTAGTGAGTGCAGGCATTCAGCAGTTAAATTTGTTAGTTGGTCAGTGGGTGGCGTCTTTCCAGGATGGGGGGATGAGTGCGATTTTTTATTCCGACCGCATAAACCAATTGCCCTTGGGCTTGATAGGTATCGCTTTTGGTGTGGTGTTGCTGCCCGATATCACTCAGAAGCTCAGAAAGAAGCAGAATAAGGAAGCGCAGTTAAGTTTGCAGACGGGGATGACGATGGCGATGTTGATTGCTTTGCCAGCGATGTTGGGGATGATGGTTTTGGCTGAACCGATTATTTATGGGATTTTCAAGGCGGGTGAGTTTACTGCTGAGCAAGCACAGGTTGCGGGATATGCGTTATTTGCTTTTGCGTTGGGGTCGCCAGCATATGTGATGAGCAAGGTGTTACAGCCGGCTTATTTTGCCAGAGAGGATACTAAGACCCCGATGAAATTCACCTTAGTTTCAGCGGTTGTGAATAGTATTCTTTGTGGGATTGCCTTTTTGGTTTTGGGCAAAGGTGGGCAACTGAGCACTGGGTGTGCACTCGCTACCTCAGTGGCTGGCTGGGTCAATGTGAGCCTTTTGTTGGGCGGATTAAAGAAATCAGGTTTTTTGAAGTTGAGCGGCGAGTTTTGGAAGCGGCTAGGCAAAATGCTAGTGGCATCAATGGTGATGGGTGCGATTGTTTGGTGTGGTGCTTATATGCTCGATGATATCTTGCACAGTGATAGCCGCTGGGTGCGAATTCCTGTGCTGGCAGCTGTGGGGGGAGCAGGTGTCGTGGTGTACTTTATTGTAGCGCATTTGACCAAGGCTATGACCTTTGCTGAGTTGAAAGCTGGCTTTAAAAAGTCTAGTTAGAGTAGTGGGCTGAGTTAGGTAGGTGGCCATAGTGCCACTGAATCTATGAGCTTGTTGGTGCCGGGAGCAGGTGGGATGAAATTTTTTTACTCGCGGGCATAAAAAATGCCTACCAGCAGATGGGTGCTGGCAGGCATGGAAATGAAAAGTGGGTGATTAGATTTTGAAGGTATCTTCAGCAGGCGTGGTACCTTCGCTGAGGGTGGCTTCGCCATTTGCTGCGAGGTGCACCAATGCGTGGTAGACGTCTTCAGGGTCATTATCTGTCGCCTCAGCAATGTCATCGGCAGTTTTTTCCCAGCCGGTGAGAGCGCCACGAACTTGATTGAGAAGTTCGAGGAAGCTTGTTGCAGCTTTCTTACCGGCTTCGACACCTGGTTGGTGGTAGGCGTTGATGTTCACTAATGAGGCGTAGAAGGATACAGCGCGTTCGAATAGGGCGATGAGCAGTCCTAAGGTGAATGGACTGACTTCTTGGACTGAGATGGTAATGGATGGGCGGCCTGATTCGTAGAGTGCTTTACGGGTACCTCGGAGGAAGCCTTGGAGGTAGTCTGCGGTGGTCGTGCCTGGGTCTACTTCAATACTTTGACCCTCTCTACCTTTGCGTACTTCAATGAAGGTAGCGAAGAAGTTCTTCACGCCGTCACGGAGTTGTTGGACGTATGCGTGTTGGTCTGTGGAGCCTTTATTGCCGTACACAGCAATGCCTTGGTTTACGACCTTGCCGTCGAGGTCGAGCTCTTTACCGAGTGACTCCATTACAAGTTGTTGGAGGTATTTGGAGAAGAGAGCGAGGGAGTCTTTATAGGGGAGGACAACCATGTCTTTTTCACCTTTGCCGTTACCAGCGTGGTACCAGCCTAGGGCAAGTTGCATTGCAGCGTTCTTTGTTACTTCAGTGCTACGGGTGCGCGCATCCATGTGGTTAGCACCTGCAAGGAAGGCGTCGATGTCGATACCTTGAAGCGCAGCAGGAACGAGTCCGACCGTGGACATCACAGAGGTGCGCCCACCCACCCAGTCTTCCATTGGAAAGGTTGTGAGCCAATTGTGATCCTTGGCATAGTTGAAGAGTTTAGAGCCTTCGCCGGTGATCGCGACGGCGTGCTTGGAGAAGTCTAACTTATTGTCTTCAAAGAATTCCTGGGCTTCGAGCATTCCATTGCGCGTTTCAGGCGTACCACCGGATTTTGAGACGACGAGGCAGAGTGTTTTATTGAGCCCTTTACCGATCTCAGAGAGTGTGCGGTCGATGCCAGCTGGATCGGTGTTATCGAAGAAGAAGGTTTGAAGTTTCGAATCAGCACCGAGTGCATGGTAGACGAACTGTGGGCCGAGAGCGGAACCGCCGATACCGATGACGAGAAGGTTTTCGAAGCGTCCTCCACTTGGGGGAGCGATGTCGCCGTTGAGTACTTTGTCGGCGAATTTTTTGAGTGCTGCGAGAGGCTCAGTGATTTGAGCTTTGATTTCTGCGTTCGGAGCGAGGTCCGCATCACGCAACCAGTAGTGTCCAACCATGCGGCCTTCGTCAGGGTTGGCGATATCGCCGGCTTCGAGAGCGAGCATATCCTTGAAGGCACGATCGATCTTGGGTTGCATTTCGCTGTAGAAGCTGTCCTTGATATCCATTAAAGACAGATCGATAGAGAAACCGAAGTCGGAGTAGCGGGTCAGGCTGGAGTGGTATGTTTGCCAGTTAGACATGGTAGTTGTTCGTATGTTTAAGAGTATTGAAGAATAGAGTGGATGTTGTCGCATTCAATTGCGTCTCTGCCATTGAGGGCGCTTAGTTCTATGAGGAAGCTAACGCAAACAACGTCTGCGCCCAGGGCTTTGAGTAGCTTTACTGCAGCACCTGCCGTGCCACCAGTCGCAAGTAAGTCATCGACGAGCATAACTTTGTCACCGGGTTGTACGGCATCTTCATGGATTTCGATCACATTTTCACCGTATTCGAGGGAATAGCTTTGTGACTTAGTTTTCCACGGCAATTTGCCTTTCTTTCTGACCGGGACAAAGCCGGCACCTTTTTGGAGTGCGATTGTGGGGGCGAAAATAAATCCTCGAGCGTCGATGCCGACGACTTTATCGATGTTTTGGTGGGGGAGGGTTGCGCTGATTTCAGAGATGCTGGCTTGCAAGAGTTCGGGGTCGGCAAGAATGGGAGTGATGTCCTTGAAGAGGATTCCTGGTTGAGGGAAGTCAGGTACGTCTCGGATGGCGGCTTGCAGCTTCTCTGGCATGTCGTCATCAAATAGATACAGCAAGGAATTGCACGCAAAATATGGTCGTAGAGGCATCAAAATGTGAGATGGGATCAGATAGGGATGGATTGCGAAAAACTTCCTCTCAATTGCGGTGTGAGCATGGTTGAGCAGGGGGGAAGATTTAGGGAAAAGGGAGTTCTTCTATTTGAGCGATGGGGTGGACTGATAGGAAACTAGCTTAAACAACATTCTGCTAGCATTATATCGATGGTTATTGCTAGTCTTAGTGCATTATGATGAATGGAAAGCTACCTTACCTACAAACCTACGAATTATGATGAGCAAGCAAGATGCAACGAGCAAACAGATTGCAGTACGAATCCCCAGCTGGTTAGGCTGTGGTCGAGAAATATACCAAGGGATCGCGTCTTATGTGACTGAGCATCAATTGGAATGGCACATTATCACCGAGGTGGATGCGGATGATGAGCTTAAGCCGCAATTCATTGATAAATCTTGGAAGGGGGATGGTGCCATTTTTTTTAGATATAGTGATGAGGAAGCGGAGGCGTTGAGGCAACAGGGATGCCCTGTAGTTTGCGTGTCGCGTTTATCCCAATGCTCTTGGGTGTCGCGTGTGAATTCAGACAACCGGATGATTGGACGTTTGGCGGCTGAGCACTTGGTTTCAACGGGGGCACCGAATTTAGCATGCTGGATTGATCCGGAGCGGAGCTATTGCCTTGAACGCTTAGAGGGATTCCGTGAGGTTGCGGCTAAGTACAACCGTGAGGTGCTTGTGTTAGAGACATTAGCCTCCTCATATCCCTCGGATCGTAAGTGGTCGATTATTCGTGAGGAGATGAAGCAGCAATTGCAGCAATTACCGAAGCCTACAGCTTTGCTCGCGAGAGATGATATTGCTGCGGCTGGATTGATTAATATGGCTCAGAGTCTAGGGATTAAAGTGCCAGAGGAATTATCGGTGTTAGGAGTTGGCAATGACCCGGTGCTTGGGGCGATCACGCTTCCGACGATGAGCAGCATTGACATTCCAGCTAAGGAAATCGGCAAAGAAGCTGCTCGCGTATTGCACCATCAAATGGAGAATCCTGGGGAGGTAGAAGTGGTTGAAATTCCTATCAAGCATGTGGTGAAGCGTGTTTCGACGCAATTTTTCCACACCTCAGATGAATTGGTAGCTAGAGCGTGTCAGTTAATCAAGTTGGCTGATCCTGAGAAGCCGATTACGGTAAAGGCGGTGTGTGATGAGCTGGGCGTGTCCGCGACTACTTTGTTGAAACGTTTTCAGGCAGTGATGATGTGTTCACCAAAGAAATTCATTGATCGGACGCGTTATGAGGAAGCCTGTAGGTTGTTAGAGACTTTAAATGCTCCGATTAAGCATGTTGCTTATAGCCTGGGGTTTAAATCACCAGAGGAATTTGATCGTTTTTTCAAGCGGCATGCGGGGATGACGCCTGGAAAGTACCGAGAGAATGCTCGTGTTTAAATGGGTTTCTTTTTTTGCGATTCACTTGCGCATTTTGCACGCCCAATCATTTGGTCAAACATCTGAATGTCTCATTATGGTTTTGGGGCACAAATAGAAAAACCCCTCGTTTCTACACTGCGGTTCTTCGATTTTGTGAATCAAAACGAGTAAAGATATGAACAATATGAAAAAAATGAATACCCTTGCCGCGGGCGTGTTAGCTGGTGGCATGATGTTCAGTGGAGACGTAGAAGCTGCCAATATCGTAGTCGATGGTGGATTCGAAGGCGACAACACTGCATCTGGCGCATGGGGTGCGTACAATGATTACAGCCACCCATATAGCGGCTTAGGTGGTCCTCAACTTACAGTGATAGGGACGCTTAATGACTATGGTTATAATGATGACATCTCTCTGGACGCAGGAGCTGAGTTCCACGGCTTAGGTGGAGGAAGTCAAACTATTGATCTAACAAGTGGTGGTTTAAGTTTAGCTACTATTGCGGCAGGTGATGCTAGGTTTGCTTACAGCGCTTGGTTGGCAGGTTATAATGGTGACAACAACACAGTGGCACTCCAGTTGGAGTGGTTAGACGCTGGCAACAGCGTTGTAGGAAGTACTCTGCTTCTTGATAGAGGTGTAACGACTAATCAAGTGACAACTGCTGAACTTATAGTGGAAGGTGCTGACAACGGTGCTGCAGCCGATCCTGATTATTGGGCTCTTTACGAAGTAAAGGGAACTATTGATACAGCAGCAACTCAAGCACGCATTACATTCGTTGCAGGAACAGGGCATGTTGCAGGTGGAGCCAATGACTGGTACGCTGATAATGTTGTGTTAGACGTAGTGGCTGTACCTGAGCCTAGTTCCACAGCATTGATTGGCCTTGGTGGGCTAGCTCTTATTTTGCGTCGTCGTAAATAATTGAATCAAGGGATAATTTAAGTTGGCATCTATCGATATGATGGGTGCCAACTTTTTTTATTGGTTCTACTGATGTGAGGGGTGAAGATCAAATGATTGGATATAGTTATGGAGTCACTGCAGAAGGCTAGACAGTTGTGGATGCGCGAGAGGTATGGGGAGGCCATCGAATATTTTAGGTTGAGCTTGTCTGAACACCCACGCTCTCCCGAGGTGCTTATTGATTCGGCACGGGCATTTGGACAGTGGTACGAGCACTCTGAGATGGAGAGGCTCAACAAGCGACTGCTCCGCCTTATGGGGAATAGTGCTGAAGCTCATTTTCAAGTGGGGCTTACCTATCGAATGAGTCATTGGCCTGAGGAGGCGTTAAAGCATTATAAAAGGTCGCTTAGTAAGCGAAAAGGTCACCTTCTTTGTTTGTTGGAGGCTGCAATTGTGGCTGAAAGGTTAGACCAGCAGAGCTTGGCTGAAGGTTTTGTGGACCGGTGTTTGCAGTTGAGCCCACAATTACCAGAAGCTTTGTTAGTTCGTGCGAGAATTCACTCAGCGCAGAAGCAATATGTTGAGGCTGTTGCATGTATTGAAAAGGTTGTTGCTATGCCTGAGAGAGTTGTTGCGAGTGATACCCGGGCGAGAGCATTGATTGAGTGGGCAACGCTATCATATAAGCTAGGTAAAGAGCATGAGGTGCTCGACCGTCTCAAGAGTGCTAAGTTAATTCAGCGTCAAGAGGCACAGACTATCTTGTCCAATCTTTCGGATGAGGGTGAGGTAAATCGACTCTTTTGTGATATTAGCAGTGAAGATTTAAGCCGGTGGCGCAGCTCCAGCCAGAGGGGGGAGGGAGTGGTTTTGATGGCTAGTTTTCCTCGCTCAGGAACAACTCTGTTAGAGTCCTTACTTGGGCGTTACCGAAGAGTTGTGGCATCGGATGAATTAGATGTGTTCAGTAAGAAGTTATTACCTAGGTTGATAGAGAGTCTAGGAGGAACGGAAGTATCCACAGATGGTTTGAATGAGGTTCCTGAGTCTTTGTGGCAAGAATGCGCCGATGATTATTATTCAGGCCAGGAGGAAGCGCTGCAGGTGAAGCTTGGTGGCAAAATTTTGTTAGATAAGAACCCAACCTACATAGCGTTCATCCCTTTTTTTCTTAAGATGTTACCGAGGATGAAATTGGTTGTGCCATTGAGGGATCCAAGGGGTGTGATATTGAGTTGTTATTTTCAGTACTTTCCGATGAACAAATTCAGTGCGCAGTTGTTGGATATAGAGTCAATCGCGCGTCGTTATGTTGGTGATATAGGGAGGTGGATTGAGATCAGGGGGAAGTTAGACAAGAGTCAGTATTATGAGGTGCGTTATGAGGAACTTGTAGAAGCTCCTGATGAGGTTGTTAGTAAGCTAGCAGAGTATATGGGATTATCAGGTGTGGAGTTAGCGGATCGAGGCTCGCAGGCCCGCATTCTCAATGCTCCGACCTATGGTGATGTCCGCAAGGGGGTGTACCAGTCTGCGGCAGGAAGGTGGCAGAAGTATGCAAATGAGTTTGATAAGGTGCGTGAGATTCTCGAGCCGGTGATGCACCAGCTAGGTTACCGGTGGTAGTTTGACATGGAGGGCACTGGACTCAGTCGAGTTCAACGTGGTGGTGATGCGTGGTGTTATTAATGCCATCTGATTGTCATAAATGCGATTCCTAAGGTCTCTTCAGCAAGTCACAGAAGTGATTGGATGGAGTGTGTGGCAAAAAGTGAATGCCTCAACAATACACGATGTGATCATATGAAAATGAAACGAAGACCAACTAGTTTAATTACCTTTTTGATAGGAGGTATTGTCAGTTTGGGGGTAGCCCATGCAGGGACCACCATACTTATTGGAAATAATGGTTCGGGAACGAATTTGAGTATTCCAGATACGTTTGGCGATAATATTGGGGGTGACATTACTGGTGTTGCGACGACTACTGGTGGAGGGACTCCTACAGTTGATTTGACCTGGGCTGCAAGTGGTGGGACGAACGCAAATACTTGGCAGTTTCACACTTGGGGTGGGGCTGACAGTGCCGCAGGTGGCGCATTTCAGTTAGACGGTTCTTCTACGAATAGTGTCTTTTCTATAACCTTTGATGCAGGAACTTCACATGTGTTTACTCTGAATGGGTTTAATTTTGTTGGAGATACGAACAATGACACTTATCAGTATAGAGTTGATCTCGTTCAGGTTGGTGGAGCGACAGTGTATACCTCTACGACTCCATTGTGGACGACCGACACCTCAGCTGTTCAGGAAGGAGCACCCTCTGTCGATGTGAACTTTACTGGTGTTGCTGGAGCTAGCTATAGGTTAGATTTAACTCGTTTGAATGATGACACTGGAGATGCTGGTAGTCGTGTGGACATTGCCATTGATAACTTGAGTTTTTCCAGTACTGCAGTGCCTGAACCAAGCACAAGTCTGTTGTTAGGAATGGCTGGCTTAGGCCTGTTGGTGCGACGCAAAAGGCGCTAGGCGAATATTAGATCAGAAACGATTTCTTAGGCGTGCTACTTGGAAGAGGGCACGCCTTTTTTGTGGGGTGGTGGTGGTGTGTGTGGAAAATGCTATCTAGGTTTTCAAAATGACATCTTAGAGTGCTTGTTTTATGCTAGTTCTCTATCTTTATTGTAGGTTGTCATTGAATGAATCAACCCCGAATAAAAAAATGAGTAGTTTGCATAAAAAGTTAGGTGCTGTATTGGCGAGTGGAGTGATGATGGTGAGTGGAAGTGTGTCGGGGGCTGTTTTGTCGAGTGGTTTGGTGGGATATTATACTTTTGATGCCAGTGACACGAGTGACAGTTCTTCTTTGGTAGGTGGTTCATCCTCGAATAACTTGGGGGCTTGGAGTGGGAGTGCGAATTACGGGGGTGGTTTTCTGGGGGCGGGTCATGCGATCGTCGGGGATGGGGCTGGATCTAATTTTTTAACAGTGACGGGGAGTGAGTATAATTTTGGGACAGGAAGTTTTTCAGTACTGCTGTGGCTAAATTTACCGTCGAATACTTCAGGGTCACCGAATGATCCCTCCTTTGCGTCTTCAGGAGGAAAAGATTGGTCGTTGAATGGTGGGACGCAGGGGTGGAATATGGCGATTCAGGGTGACGATTACGACGGGAATATTTCTGATGGTGTGACTCGGACGGATCCGGCGCGCATTGATATTGACCCGGGGGTGAACAATTGGGCGTTGATGGCCTTGGTGGTGGATCAGAATGCAGATCAGGTGAGTATGTATGCGTTGGATTTCAATGTGACGACGATTGGGGATGATGCCTCAGCTCCTACAACATCGCCGATTGGGCCGACGGGCAATCTGACCATTAATGGGGATATTGTTTTTGGTCAGGATGGAGACGGAGCTGGTTACAGTCTCCAAGCTTCAGGGATTGATGACGTTTCTCTTTGGAATCGTGCGCTGACTACTGCGGAGATTCAGGAAATATACACAGCTGGGCGGGCCGGGAATGATTTGTCGACCGTGCTCACAGCAATTCCCGAACCGAGTTCTTTGAGTTTGTTTGGTATTTCGGGTCTTATGATTTTAATGAAGAGAAGAAGGCAGTAAGGGGGGAGGTCGTTTAGAAATGCCATGAGGAAATGGCTAATGCCACCTAGGTGGTGTTGAGAGTAGGAGTGAGGGAGTGCAGGGTATTGATGTGGCACGATAAATTGTGTCATGTTCACGCAGGCTTTATTGCATAGTCAGTGTGTTTATTTCATATGTTGTATAGGTGTGGCTCTTGAAGGTGATTCGAGAGCCACATTTTTTTGTGACGGGCGTATGGCAAGAATGACTTGAACGATGGGCTGAGCTATAGCATGGGTGGGGGGTGACGAACTCAACCATTTACCTTATTCTTGCAGCAGTCCTCGCTGGACTGGCTGGCTATTTGGGGATGCGTGCTGTTCAGCATGGGCACAGAAGCCGCTGGACGGTGGCTTGGATGCTTTTTTCCTTTGTTGCGCAGTGTGCGGTACTCGGGATTCGTGGGGAGTTGCGAGGCCAATGTCCGTTGGGGGACTTTGGTGAGATTTTGGTATTCTTAGCGTGGTCGATGACATTGTTTTATCTCATCATTGGTTCGACCTACAGGATTTCACTGCTTGGGGTTTTTTCCGCTCCTGTGGTGAGCATGATGTTATTGGTGGCGGCGATTCCTGGGGTGATGGAGTCTCATCCTGAGCATGCGATGGAGGTGGAGCCGTGGCACGAGACGCACGCCGCACTCTCGGTTCTCTCCTATGGAGCCTTGGGGTTAGCAGCGATAGCGGGAGTGATGTTCATGGTGTTGAACAAGAAGTTGAAGCATCGAGACATGAAGTCTGGTCTCTTTTTGAAGTTGCCGCCATTGAGTACGATCACGGCATCGATGGTGCGACTGACAGGGGTGGGGACTTTGGTTCTTTCCGGAGGAGTGGTTTGTGGCTTGTTGATGCCTGACAAGTCGGCTGGTGGATGGGCGCATTTGTGGGCAGCAGTGGTGGTCTGGGTGTCTTACACCCTGCTCTTGACAATTTGGCAGGTCAGAGGGATGACGCCGGTTCGGATGGCAATGAGTGTGGTATCGCTCTTCATTGCTTCACTCGTAGTATTCGCAGTTCTCTAAAGGATGGTTTTACTTTGTTTGGGGTTAAATCACGAAACCGCGCCCGTTGATGTGCGCGAGCGATTTGCTGTGTCTGCGGATCGGCTGGGTGAGGCCAGCAAGGCATTGGCTGAGAAGCCTGCGATTGATGAAGTAGTGGTGTTATCAACCTGTAACCGCATGGAAGTTTATGCGGTGGCCCAGGATCAGCTTTTGGCGGAAAATAGCATCAAGCATTATTTGGGGGATGGTGGAGAGCTCAGCAGCGAGGATGAATCACATTTTTACGAGAAGGCTCAGGATGATGCTGCTCGTCATCTTTGCCGTGTGGTGAGTGGTTTGGACTCGATGGTGTTAGGGGAGACTGAAATTTTTGGTCAGGTGAAGCAGGCATACACGCAAGCATTGCAGCATTCAGCGACAGGCGGTGTCCTCAACAAGTTATTCCAGAAGTCGTTCAATGTGGGTAAGAAGGTGCGGACTCAGACGACAATTCAGGGGGGGCAGACATCCGTCGGGAGTGTGGCTGTGGATTTGGCTGAAAAGATTTTTGGGCATCTCAAGTTGAGCGAGGTGATGGTGATTGGGGCTGGGGAGATGAGTTACATTACCGCCCAGCGGATGATGGAGCGAGGTGCGAAGAAGATATATGTGGTGAACCGTTCTTTGGAAAACGCACAGAAACTTGCTGAGGAAATGGGAGGAGAGGCGGTAGCCTTTGATGATTGGGAGCGGGTTTTGGCCAAGGTGGATGTGGTAGTTTCCTCTACAGGGGCAACTGAGCCAGTGGTGCGGCCAGAGCACGTTGAGAAGGTGAGAGCGAAGCGAAAGTATCGCCCCCTTTTCATGATCGACATAGCGATGCCCAGGGACATTGATCCCGAAGTTGGAAAGATCGAGGAGGTTTACGTTTACGACCTCGATACTTTGCAATTGCAGGCTGATGAGAACCGTACGAAGCGGTTAGAGCAGGTGAGGGTTTGCGAAGAAATTATTGAAAACGAGGTACAAAAACTTTCGAAACAGAGCAATGAGCACATCAAATAGAATTGTAGTAGGCACACGTGGTAGTGCCTTGGCGTTAGTGCAAGCGGAGATGACTGAGCAGCTTTTGCGTCAGAAATTTCCAGAAGCAGAGATTGTGCGCAATGTCATCACGACGACAGGAGATCGCAGGACCGATGTGTCTCTGGCTGATGTAGCAAAGGTGGAGGGAGTTTTCGATAAGGGAGTTTTCATTAAAGAGTTAGAGGTGGCACTGGAGAATGGTGAGATTGATATTGCTGTGCACTCCTTAAAGGATGTGCCGACTGTGCTCGAGGCACCATTTGAAATTGTCTCGGTGCTGGAACGCGCGCCGGTAGCTGATGTGTTAGTGACCAAAGTGAAAGGGGGACTCGATGCATTACCTCAGGGGGCGAAGGTGGCGAGCAGCTCATGTAGGCGTCAGAAGATGTTGAAGTGGTTGCGTCCGGACCTTGAGATGGTCGACATCCGGGGCAATGTTCCGACACGCTTGAGAAAGCTAGCTGAGGACGCTGAGCTTGATGGCATTTTATTAGCTGAGGCTGGGTTGGTACGTCTTGGGTATGATGCCACTGGGGAGATGGGCACCGAGGCTGGAAATGTCTATGGGGCGGCTCTGGAAGCGGATAGTTTCTTGCCAGCCGCTGGCCAGGGAGCTGTAGCCTTAGAGGTGAGAAAAGGCGATACTCGTAGCGCAGCTTTTGCCAGAGCAATTAATCATGAGGCAACCATGACTCGCATCACTGCCGAGAGAGAGTTTTTGAGATTATTGAATGGTGGCTGCCACACTCCTGTGGGGGTCGCGAGTCAGATCTTTGGGGACAAATTGTTGATGGAGGGGATTGTTTTCCCTGAGGGGGAAGCCATTGGTGATCCCCTACAAGCTGAGTCTTCAGGATGTCTCAACGAGCCATTGAAGGTGGCCGAATCCTTGTTTAAATCGCTTTCATGAATGCAGGGATTTGTTATCTCGTAGGGGCTGGACCTGGCGATGCTGGTTTGGTGACGCTCAAGGCTAAAGAGTGCATCGAGAAAGCAGATGTCTTGGTCTATGATGCTTTGATAGCGGACGAGTTTTTGCGTTGGGCGAAGCCTGACTGTGAATTGATTTACGTGGGGAAGCGCGCGGCGAATCATGCTGTGGCGCAGCAGGATACCAACGAGCTCCTCGTTGAGAAGGCACTCGAAGGAAAAGTGGTCGTGCGACTGAAGGGTGGGGACCCAACGATGTTTGGTAGGGGTGGTGAGGAAGCGGGGTGTTTAGCGAAGGCTGGCGTGCGTTTTGAGATGGTTCCGGGCATATCCTCGGCAATTGCTGGGCCTGCCTATGCTGGTATTCCGGTGACTCACAGAGACCATTGTTCACAGCTTACCGTTTTCACTGGTCATGAGGACCCTACGAAGGATGAAAGCCGATTGGATTATGCGCAATTGGCGAAAGCGGGGGGGACGAAGATTTTTTTAATGGGAGTGAAGCGCTTGCGATTGATTTGTGATGCGCTTGTGGAGCATGGTGCAGAGCCAAGCACTCCGATTGCCTTGGTGAGATGGGCGACGACAGGGAACCAGAAGACGATTGAAGGGACTCTGGCAAGCATTGCAGACATTGCAGAAGAACAGAATTTTAAAGCGCCCGCTGTGGCAATCATAGGAGACGTTGTGAAAGAAAGAGAGAATTTGAATTGGTACGAGGGGCGTCCGCTCCACGGAAAAAAAGTAGTGGTGACGCGCACGCGTTCGCAGGCGAGTGAGCTCAGCAAACAACTTAACGAGCTTGGAGCTGATGTGTTAGAAATCCCAACTATCAAGATCGAGCACCCAGACGACAAACAAGAATTTGTAGAGGGTGTGGGTCAGGTTCACACCTATGATTGGTTAGTATTCAGCAGCCCGAATGGGGTGGAGCGATTCTTTGAGGCATTTTTCAGTGTTTACGATGATGCTCGTAGCATTGGAGGAGTTCGTATCGCAGCAGTAGGTCCGGGTACGGCAAAGAAGGTAAACGAATACCGATTGGCGGTGGATTTGATTCCTGAAACATTTGTAGCTGAAGGATTGGTGCAAGCCTTTGCTGATAAGGAGCACATTGAGAATCAGACGGTGCTGTGGGTGAGAGGGGCTGAGGCGAGAGATACGATCAGTCAGGGGCTCTCAGCGCTGGGGGCGATTGTGGACGAGTGTATCGCCTACAAGACTGTGCCAGAATTTGATGACCCGAATGGAGCGAAGGAGCGTTTTGCAACAGAGGGTGCGGATGTGGTGACCTTTGTGAGTTCTTCAGCGGCGAAGCATTTCTTTGCGCTGAACATGCCATGGGATGAAAGCTGCAAGGTAGCTAGTATCGGTCCAGTGACGAGTGCGACACTTGAGGTGATTGGTAAGAAGGCTGATATCCAGGCTGAACCTCATAATATTGAAGGGCTCGTTGAGGCTGTTGTTCAGCTCTGTAGTGAGTCTGAATAATTGCAGTGGTGCTCTGGATGGGGACCACCTTTGTTGGGTGAATGGATGCTTGTGAGCGCGTTGGGCGAAAACTTGCAAAAAGTGGAAATTCGCGCTGGGACTTTTTGTTGTCTGGACTAGGTTGGGGGGAGAGATGAAGTGCGAGCTTTGCAATAACAAGGCGACCGTGTTTTACACGCAGGCCATTCAGGGGGGGCAAAAGAAAATTTGCCTCTGCCAAAGCTGTGCAGACCAGAGTGGTCTGACGGACCCTGGATCATTTTCAATGGTAGATATACTTATGGACGAGACCCCTGAACAAGCTCAGCCGGCTATGGTGGCAGATGTGGCGCAAAGTTGCGAGCAATGTGGATTCACACTAGAGGATTACCGCAAGGTGGGAAGGCTTGGGTGCAGTGCTTGTTATCAGGCGTTTAGGGCTGAGATTGTACCAGCATTAGCGAAAATGCACCATGGTGTTAAACACCAAGGAAAGGTACCTTCAGGTTTAGCTGATACCATCGCATTGAGTGAACAGCTTGAGGCATTGAAGGCGGAGCAAAGGGAGGCGATTGAGAAGGAGGACTTTGAAGCAGCAGCAAAGCTTAGAGATCAGATTCACGCCCTGGAAGGAAAGGAGGTCTAAAAGATGATGCGTTTTTCGACATTGATGAAGCATCCAGCGGACTGGATGACCGGTAAGAATGCCAATAATGAGGTAGTGATTACCAGCCGTATTCGTCTCGCGCGCAATGTGCGTGATTTGCCTTTTCCTGGCTGGGCGAAAAAGGCTGAACGCATCGACTCTATGGAGTTGATTCGTGGTAAAGTTGAGGCGCTCAAGGTCATGAAGAATGGGTTTTCTCATGAACTATCTGAGCTGGAGCCATTGCAGAAGCAAGTGTTGGTAGAAAGGCATTTGATCAGTCGTGAGCAAGCGGCACGTGGGCAAGGGAGTGCCGCTGTGGTTGATCGTGGGCAACGGCTTTCTTTGATGATTAATGAGGAGGATCATCTGCGCATGCAGTCGATTCGTGCGGGACTTCACTTACGTGAAGCGCATCGCCTTTTAGGGAAGGTAGATGATGCCTTGGAGGATGAACTGGCTTTTGCCTTTGATGCTGACTTAGGTTACCTCACTGCTTGTCCGACTAATCTGGGCACGGGGATGCGCGCATCTGCGATGTTGCACCTTCCAGCTTTGGTGTTGACCGAGCAAATTGGGCAGGTCTTGCAAGCTGTCAATAAGATAGGATTAGCTGTGCGTGGCTTGTTTGGTGAAGGGACTGAGTCACTTGGGCATTTATTCCAGATTTCAAACCAATCAACCTTGGGTGAGAGTGAGGAAGCGATCATTTCTAGGCTGGAGCGTGTGATTGCTCAAATCGAGACGCATGAAACGAATGCTAGACTCAAGATGTTAGAGGATGAGCCTAACCAGCTGAGTGACCGGATTGGACGTGCGTATGGGACATTGGGTTATGCGACAATTTTTGAATCTAAAGAGGCATTTTCGCATATCTCATTATTAAGAATGGGGGCGGCGATGGGGTATTTTCCTGAGGGGACGATGCAAGTATGTGACTCGATGATGATGGATATTCAGCCGGCGCATTTGCAGTTACACGCTGGTGCTGAACTAGAACCAGAAGAAAGGGATTTGATTAGAGCAGAAATCTTACGCACTAGGTTGCAATCCCTCGAAGCCCCTGCTATCAATGTACTAACCAATAAAAATGCGAGTGATGAAGACACCACTGGCGACTTAAATTTCGAGAATGAATAATTTTACCCCAAGAGCACAACAAGTCCTTGCCTTAGCGCGCAAGGAGGCAGATCGATTCAATCACAATTACGTGGGCACTGAGCACGTCTTACTCGGGCTGATCAAGCTTGGTCAGGGAGTGGCGGTCAATGTACTTGAGCGTATGGGGTTGGAGCTCGACACTGTCCGTCAGGAAGTTGAGAAGCAGGTTGGGTCAGGACCAGAGCAGAATGTGTCTAGTCAGATTCCATACACGCCTCGCGTTAAGAAGGTGCTGAATCTTGCCAATAAGGAGGCAAAGCAGCTGAGCCATTCCTATGTGGGTACCGAACATTTGCTTCTTGGCTTGTTGAGAGAAGGTGAAGGGGTTGCTGCACGTGTACTTCAGTCGCTTGACGTAGATATCCAGCGCACGCGCCAAGAGGTGCTTGCGGAGATTGATCCGAATTTCAATCCTGAAGATGAAGAGGAAGTTTTCGAAGTTTTTGAGGAAGGAGAAGAGGAGCCGGCTGAGGCTCAGGGTGAAGGTAAGACCAAAACGCCGGCATTGAAGGCATTTGGTCAGGATCTCACCAAGAAGGCCGAGGAGGGCGATTTAGATCCAGTGATTGGGCGTGAAGAAGAAATCGAGCGCGTGATTCAAATTCTATGCCGCCGCACCAAAAACAACCCAGTATTGGTCGGTGAAGCGGGAGTAGGTAAGACAGCGATTGTTGAGGGCTTGGCCCAGGAGATTATATCGGGTAACGTGCCTGAGCTATTACGTGACAAGCGAGTGGTGACTCTCGATTTAGCATTGATGGTCGCAGGGACCAAGTACAGAGGTCAATTTGAGGAACGTATCAAGGCGGTGATGGATGAAATCAAGAAGGTGAAGAATGTGATCCTTTTCATTGATGAGATCCATACCATTGTGGGTGCAGGGTCCGCAGAAGGAGCGATGGATGCATCTAACATCATCAAACCGGCGTTGAGTCGCTCAGAGCTCCAGGTTGTGGGTGCGACTACTCTCAACGAATACCGTAAGTTTATCGAGAAGGATAGTGCGCTTGAGCGTCGCTTCCAGCAGGTCAAAGTGGACGAGCCGTCGGTAGATGATTCGATCGAGATTCTTAAAGGGCTTCGTGAGAAGTACGAGTCCCACCACAAGGCTCAGTATTCTGATGCGGCACTTGAGAGTGCGGTGAAGCTTTCATCACGTTATTTGACTGGAAGATTTTTACCAGACAAGGCTATCGATGTGCTGGACGAGGCTGGTTCTCGTGCACGCATCGGGCAGATGACACGTCCTCCTGAAGTGAAGGGGCTTGAGCAGGATATTGTTGAAATCAACAAGCAAAAGGTTGCGGCAATCAACGACCAAGACTTCGAAAAGGCGGCCGCTCTTCGTGATGAGGAGAAGCAGGCCAAGGAGAAGCTCGAAGCCACATTATCACAATGGAAGGCAGACAGTGAGGAAAGTACTGTACCTGTGGGTGAGGAGGAAATTATGGCTGTTCTCTCTAAGTGGACAGGTGTGCCTCTGCAGCGCATGGAGCAGAAAGAAGCTGAGAGGTTGCTGAAAATGGAGGAGCAGTTAGCCAGCCGCGTGATTGGGCAAGAATCCGCAGTCAAGGCGATCTCCAAGGCATTGCGTCGCTCGCGTGCTGACCTCAAGGATCCACGTCGTCCTATTGGTTCATTCTTATTCCTTGGGCCGACTGGTGTGGGTAAAACCTACCTAGCGCGCAACTTGGCGGATTTCATGTTTGGTGATCCAGACTCATTGATTCAGATTGATATGTCTGAGTATATGGAGAAGTTTGCGACGAGCCGCTTAATTGGTTCACCTCCAGGGTATGTGGGTCACGAAGAAGGTGGTCAGCTTACTGAAGCTGTGCGCCGCCGTCCCTACTCGGTCATACTTTTTGACGAAGTTGAGAAAGCGCACCCGGATGTGATGAACCTTCTCCTTCAGATTTTGGAGGAAGGTATGGTGACTGATAGTCTCGGTCGCAAGATCGACTTCAGAAATACGATTATCATCCTGACATCGAATGCGGGAGCTTCCAATGCGAAGAAGCAAACCGCATTAGGGTTCGGTGCCATGAGTGAAGAGGAGGCTGATTTTGAAGGAATGAAGTCCAAGATCATGGAAGCCTCTCAGAAATTCTTCCGACCTGAGTTCTTGAACCGTCTTGATGAGCTGGTGGTATTCCACATGCTCGAGAAGAAGGATCTCGATATCATTGTGGATCTCGAGTGTAAGAAGCTCTTTGAGCGTCTCGCTGACCGCAAGATTAAGATCAAGCTCGAGAAGAGTGCTCGCAACCTTCTTACTGATAAAGGTTACGATCCAAACTATGGAGCGCGCCCAATGCGTCGAGCCGTGGAGCGCTATCTCGAGGATCCACTAGCTGAGGCCTTGCTAAGAGGTGACGTGAAAGAGGGTGATACAGTAAAGGTTACCTGTAAGCGCGGCTCTGAGGAGCTCGTCTTTAAGCCGGTAAAATCAAAGCCGCAATCTGACGAGACTGCAAAAGCCTAGACTGGGCAAGCAGTTCTATTTAGAGCAAATGTTTTCATAAGCTCCAGGGGTAAGCCCTGGGGCTTTTTTAGTCTGTGGCTATGAAAAAAAATCCCGCACCGAGTGATCGGAGCGGGATAGCTTAAATGGTCTATCGGTATGTCTTACTGGTAAGAACGTACAGATGGTTTGACGAATTCGAAGTTGAGATCTTCTTTATGAAGTTCTGGTTTTTCGCCGAAGCCTTTGTATTCCCAGGCTGCGACGTAGGAGAACTCATCGTCATGGCGAAGAGCTTCACCTGCTTGCGTTTTGCCGGCAATTACTTCAGGTGATTCTTCGGTGAATTGGTGTTCACCGCGGAAGTGGCCACCGCATGATTCTTCGCGGTTTAGGGCGTCGTGACAGAAGAGTTCAGCAAACTCGAAGTAGTCAGCGAGGCGTGCTGCTTTTTCGAGTTCTTGGTTCATTTCGTCAGCGTCGCCGGGGATGCGGACATTCTTGTAGAACTCATCGCGAATCTCAGGGATACGTTGGAGTGCGAACTCGAGGCCTTCTTTGCGGCGCTCCATGCCACAATAGTCCCACATGATGTTGCCTAGTTCACGGTGGAAGGAATCGACTGAGCGCTCACCTTTGATGTTCATGAGCTTTTCGATGCGATCTTCGACTTCCTTTTTCGCTTCGGCAAACTCAGGTCGGTCGTTGGTGACTGAACCAGGTTTTTGGGTAGCGAGGTAGTTGGCGATGGTGGTTGGGATGACGAAGTAGCCATCGGCAAGGCCTTGCATCAATGCTGATGCACCAAGTCTGTTGGCACCGTGGTCGGAGAAGTTTGCTTCACCGAGGACGTGGAGGCCGGGGAGGTTGGACATCAGGTTGTAATCAACCCAGAGACCGCCCATGGTGTAGTGCACAGCTGGGAAGATCATCATTGGTTGTTGATATGGGTTCTCACCAGCGATTTTTTCGTACATCTGGAAGAGGTTTCCATAGCGAGCGCGGACGACATCTTCACCAAGGCGCTTGATGGCATCTGCGAAGTCGAGGTACACCCCAAGACCTGTTGGAGCGACGCCACGTCCTTCATCACATACTTCTTTACCTGCACGGGATGCGATATCGCGTGGGCAAAGGTTACCAAAGGATGGGTATTTACGCTCAAGGAAGTAGTCGCGGTCATCTTCAGCAATGTCGGAGGCTTTCTTCTTACCTGCGCGGATTGCTTCTGCGTCTTCCACTGTCTTTGGTACCCAGATTCGGCCATCGTTACGGAGGGACTCGGACATGAGTGTGAGCTTTGATTGGTACTCACCACTCACTGGGATACAGGTTGGGTGAATTTGGGTGTAACATGGATTTGCGAAGTAGGCGCCTTTTTTGTGGGCCTTATATGCTGCCATGACGTTACATCCCATAGCATTGGTGGAGAGGAAGAACACGTTGCCGTATCCGCCAGTAGCGAGACAGACCGCGTCAGCGGCATGGGTAGTTACCTCACCAGTAGTCATGTCGCGAACGACGATACCTTTGGCGTGTCCGTCCACCATGACGAGCTCCATCATTTCAGTACGAGGGAACATCTCGACACCACCTTTGGCTACTTCTTTGGAGAGTGCTTGGTAGCAACCGATGAGGAGCTGCTGTCCAGTTTGGCCACGCGCGTAGAATGTACGGGAGACCTGAGCGCCGCCGAATGAGCGGTTGTCGAGGAGACCGCCGTATTCACGCGCAAATGGCACGCCTTGAGCGGTTGCTTGGTCGATGATGTTGGTAGAAACTTCAGCGAGGCGATAGACGTTTGCTTCACGAGAGCGGAAGTCACCGCCTTTGAGAGTGTCGTAGAAGAGACGGTAGACTGAGTCACCGTCATTCTGGTAGTTCTTTGCTGCGTTGATACCACCTTGTGCCGCGATTGAGTGTGCGCGACGTGGAGAGTCCTGGTAGCAGAAGCATTTCACCTTGTAGCCGAGCTCGGAGAGTGTCGCCGCAGCGGCACCGCCAGCGAGTCCAGAACCGACCATGATGACGGTGAACTTTCGCTTGTTCGCTGGGTTGATGAGCTTGGAGTCCATCTTGTGCTTTGACCACTTTTGCTCAAGCGGACCTTCAGGAATTTTTGCGTCGAATGACATAATAATAAATGGTGTGTGAGTTGAGGTGCGTTGAGAAACTTAGTGGATCCAGCCTGCGAGAACGGAAACTGGAATGGAGACGAAGCCGACCCAGATGATCACTGTGTATGCTTTTGCGAGTCCATCAATGAGGCTTGCAGTCTTTTTAGAGCGCAGTCCTAATGTCTGGAAGATAGATGCTACACCATGACTGAGGTGGCTGCAGAGAAGAGAGATGGCGATGATGTAAAAGGCGCTTACAGGGATGCTTTGGAATCCAACGATGACCATTTGGTATGCATTTCCAGCATCAGCAAGAGCAGCGAGCTCAGAATCCACACGCACTGTGTAGTGGAGGATGTGGAAGATGATGAAAGCTAAAATTGTGAGGCCTGACCAGATCATCATACGGGACGCTTTGGATGCCTGTACTGTGGCATCGCATTCGTAGCGTTTTTCCTTTGACGCACGATTTGCTTTAGTGAGCTGGATAGTTGCCACGACGTGAAGAACGAGTGATATCAGGAGGACAATGCGTGCGATCCAGACACCGGCTCCGTGGAGCATGCTGTGGAGGAATTCTGCGTACTCATTGAAGGCTTCAGCGCCGACGTACATGAGGAGGTTACCGCTGAGGTGGCCCGCTAGAAAGCCGACGAGGACGAGGCCAGTGATGGCTACTACGAATTTTTTGCCGATGGATGAACTCCAAAACTGGCATAGTGAACAGGATGTTGCGCTCATTGTATTGTGTCTGTGTGAGAGAACTTCGCGCGTGATAGGCGTAAATCAATTAGATTTCAAGCCGTGCTTACGAAAAAAACACATTCCTTGATGATTTAAGCGCGCAATGTAGCCTATCTCGTTGATTGCCAGAGTTTCTAGGTCTTGGGGTGAGTTTGATATTTGGTGTTGCTATAGGCATAGGAGGGATTGCGACGGCAGTATAGCTATCATACAGTGACGCTCATGGTGGTAGAGTTGCTCTCTAGAGTGCTTTTTTCATGGCAAGGGCTGGGTCCTGTGTTAGATTAGTATGTTATGAAAGCAAAATTGAAATCAGTGGCTGAAGAATTGAGGGAAGACTTGGAGCGTTGTCCTGATTTGCGTGCTCAACAGTTAATTGATTTGGATGAGACTATTTCCGATTTAATTGTGAGGTTTGAGCAGACAATGTCAGCGGATCAAGGGGAAGATTGGGCTGAGTTGAAGGAGAAGATAGATGAGTTACGGGAGTATGCTCAGATAGCGAAGATGCGCTTGCTTTATGGTGATGAGCATTTGCCATCCAAGCTGGACGCGATGTCAGATTCGTTGGAGGAATGTGATGAGGTGAAGGCTGCAATTGAGGTGGAGAGGGACGCTCACCGTTCCACTGGGGTCTCAGATATTTTCAAGGCCTTGTTGATGTGGAAGGATTCTCCTGAAGAGCGGATGCGCTGAGTTGCTCGTCGCATCTATAGTTCCCAGCATAATATAGTTGTCAGATCCCCCCACAGTTGTGCTAGATTTTAAAAATGTTGATTTTGGCTGATTCGGCCACAATCGACTTGTAGGAAATCAGTATGATTGCTAGGGTGCGCGCACCCCCTAGACTATAGATATGAAGGACACTAGCGATACGGGGCAACGATACACAATCAAGAGCATTCTGGGAACAGGTGGTTTTGGTTCCGTATACCGCGCGTATGATTCTAAGCTGCAACGGGATGTAGCGATTAAGCGTCTTGACAAAGGTGATTGTCAGGAATCCATTCGTCAGAAATTGATGGACGAGGCTCGGGTCTTGGCGACTTTGAAGCATCCGAACATTGTTTCTATCTATGATGTGAGTAGTCAGGAGCAATTTGATGAAATCGTCATGGAATTTATCAATGGGATTACGCTTCAGACCTTTGTAAAGAGGCACTTGCTACAAGCCAATGATTTTAGGCATATTGCAGCCCAGGTATTGCATGCTTTATCTGCCTCTCACAAAGCGGGTGTTTTGCACTGTGATATTAAACCCGAGAACGTCATGCTGTGTCTGACATCGGGAGATCAGTATGAGTTGAAGGTATTCGACTTTGGTATGTCTGAGGCTGCTGACAACACCAGTGCGAATGAAGATTTTAAGTTGGTGGGCTCGGTTTATGTGATGGCTCCAGAGCTGTTTGATCGCCAGCGGCCATGTGAGAAGACGGACATTTATGCCTTAGGTTGTTTGTTCTACTTTTTATTGACGGGAGCCTATCCCTTCGTTGGGGCTTCATCGATGCAAGTTATGGCATCGCACCTTAAAGGGAAGCATCGGCCGCTGTTGGCAGTGAGGCCTGATTTAGGGCAGGAGTTTTGTGATTGGGTGGAGAGTTTCATAAAGACTGACCCAAATGAGCGTTTGGAAAGTTGTGCTAAAGGCTTGGAGCAGCTGTTACGTTTTGAGTTTCAAGACAAGGTGGGCGTCTTCACTTTGCCAACAGATTTAGAGATTGAATCTGAGAATAGCCGGGTGGTGCGTACACTCACGAGGCGTTCATTGGAATTGGAGAGTGCTGCGGATGACAAGCGCACTACCCGTTATTTAACCAACACCATCACGCATAGTCTGGGAATTACGAAGAGTGCAAAGGCGATTTTGGAGGAAGCTGAGGACTTAGAAGACCCGTTCTCACCAAAGCCGAAGGTGTTGCCTGATACGGCAGAATGGTTTTTCACGCGAGGTGATGAAGCAAAGGGGCCAGTGACTCTAGATCAATTGTACCGTTTGGTTGAAGATGATAAGGTTGAGGCTGGAAGCATGGTTTGGCACCCACACTATGGTGAATGGGTTCACGCTTATAACTGTGCAGAGCTGAAGCCGTATTTCCCTGAAGCTCCTAAAGAGGACGAAGAAGAAGCTGACGAACTTGCTAAAGAGCAAATTGAAACAGCAAGAAAACTACCATTTTGGCTGAATCCCGAGGTTTTGGTGGTGTTACTAGGTGGAATCTTAGCGGCAATTGGGGCATTTGTATTTCCGCAAAGCCAATCTATGATTTTAATGGCTTTTGCAGCAGTAGTTGCAGTGTTTGGCTTTGGTTTTTTGAGAGTCAGGCAATATCGTGATGGAAAGATGTGGTTAGCTTTGGGACTTTGCTTACCAGTCATCGGTGATCTGATTTATGCTATTGTCAAAAGAGACATGCGTGCCGCAGTGGGCATGACTATGTTCTTACTCGGAGGACTTGCTGTTTTCACTTTTGGAAGCGTTGTGATCGCTGATTATGCGTCTGATCAGACAATGGCGAACACTGAAGTGCAGTCTTCATAAGATCGCACCAAAAATGTTAGATGCGCAATTCGATAGCGCGTAGATTAAACGATCTTTTAACATTTTGCTACTATTTGAAGTTTGACAAAGGTTGCGGTGTGCTAGGATGATGCGTTCGATTTCCCCCGGATCGGCTGAACTAGTCATACAGAAATCACATGCAAGCGGGGGAGAGATATCGCATCATTGAGCCGTTAGGTTCTGGAGGTTTTGGGTCTGTTTATAAGGCTCACGACACGATGTTGCATCGTGATGTTGCGGTGAAGCGCCTTGATAGAGGTGTGGGTGAGGATGCTCTTAGGGAGCAATTATTGAGGGAGGCAAGGGTGTTGGCTACAATGCAGCATCCGAATATTGTATCGATTTACGATATCAGCACCCAAGAAGATTTCGATGAGATCGTGATGGAATTGTTGGTTGGGGTTTCATTGGACAAGCTAGTGAAGCGGCATTTACTTCAGCCGAGTGATTTTCAAACGGTGGGGATACAGATTTTGCAGGCCCTCTCAGCTGCTCATCAAGCGGGAGTGTTACATTGTGATGTGAAGCCTGAGAACATCATGTTGTGTTTGGCATCAGATGATCGATACGAGGCGAAGGTTTATGATTTTGGGATGTCCTTGCCGACGGCTGAGGAACAGGAGGCGGCAAAGACAAAGCTGATGGGTTCTATTTATGTGATGGCACCTGAGCTTTTCAGTGGTGAGAAGCCGAGTGAAAAGTCCGATTTGTATGCTTTGGGGTGTGTGCTCTACTACATCCTCACTGGGGTATATCCATTTACGGGAGATAATTCCATTCAGGTGATGGCCGCACATATCAAAGGTGAGTACCCTTGCCCGCGAGAACTGCGCAGTGATGTGAGTGAGGAACTGGCTCAATGGTTGGCAAGATTACTACGTCGAGGGGATGTTGAGGCGTATACAAGTGCCAAGGAGGCCTTGAATGAGCTCAAGCTAGTTGCATTAACTCAGAAAGAAGATGAGTTTACATTGTCGACCGAATCAGAAGGAAGAAACAGTCGACTGGTGCGTGCTATAACGGTTGAATCTTTGGCTCAATCGGATGAGGGATCTTCAGGTAAGAATTCGACCGCTTTTTTGAGCAATAGCTTTGCCTATGCTAAGCCCGTAGGGAAAAAAGCGGTGAGAGCCAATACTCAGGACAGTGAAGTTAAATCGAGTATTGAGAGTGAAGAGGAGCTCGTTTTGCCGAGTGATGCCGAATGGTACTTTACTATTAAGGATAAGGTGAAGGGCCCAGTGAGCGTGGAGCAACTAAAGAAGCTTTGTCTGGAGGGAAAGGTCACAGCAGACACATTAGTGTGGCATGAACTGCTGGGTGATTGGGTGGCAGCAAGTAGTTGTGCTGAGACCAAAGCGGCATTTGAAAATAAGTTAGAAAAAGAGCAAGAGGAAGAAACCCAGAGGATAGAGGCTCAGCGTGCTGCGGAAGCGCGCCATGAAGAGGTTATTCAAGAAGAGAAGCGTGAGCGTTATGCGTGGTTGGGGATTGAGGTGCTCATTGTGGTGTTAGCTGGGCTTGTGACATTAGTTTTTAGTCTGATGTACCCCGATGTTTGGCAATATGGGGTTGCTACCTACTTTCTGACCATATTGGCAGTGGGGATGTCAGCATCGCGGATTTATCAATTGAGGAATGGTCAAAAATGGAGTGTTTTTGTGCCATTTATTGGTGACTTATATCACGCAGCTACGGGTAAGAACACACGAGCACTACTCTCGGCGATGATGGTAGTTACAGGAGGCTTGGGTCTTGCTACCTTCTTTTATGGAGAGGCAAAGGCCCTGGAAGCACGTATCGCATTGGGACAGCAAAGTATAATAGACAGCAGGTACCAGATTGAGAATGAAGTGATTGATAAGAATTCCTCATCCTCAGCGGTCATTTCAAGATCTGGTCGCGGGAGTTTTCAGAATTTAAGTTCAGGAGAAGAAATTGCAGATGATGAAAAGGGAGCCAATGGCAAGTTCTCAAACCCACAGAGGGGTTTGAGAAGTTTTCCAGCCCGTTAAGGGGCACTTAAGTATAGGTGGGAAGGGGGGAATGGCTACTAGGCATTTACCTTCTCACGTTTTGGGTCATAAGCTGGTGAGAGGCTTGCTTTGGCTGGGTGTTCTTTGCCCAGGTTGAGGATGGAGAATTGGCCATTTCTCAGGTCGGCGGCCTGCATAGGCGTATCAGTTGACACGTATCCGAGTGCAATGCTGCGGCCGAGAGTGGGTGAGTAGCAGGCTGAGGTAGTGTAGCCGACGATTTTATTGTCCCAAAGAATGGGCTCATTGCCCCAAAGTATGGAGTCTGAATCTTCGAGTACAAAATTGACGAGGCGCTTCGTGAGACCGTTTGTTTTCTGCCTGAGGAGGGCTTGTTTGCCTATGAAGTCGGTATTCCAATCTATGGCGAATCCGAGTCCTGCTTCTAGAGGCGTTTCATCTGGGGAGAGTTCGTGGCCAAAGGCGCGGTAGCCTTTTTCGATACGCATGATGGAGATGGCATTGTTGCCGGCAGGGCGAAGCGTTGGAGAGGCATTGCGCAAGGCGTCCCAGAGGGCTTCAGCTTGTTTGGCATCTACGTGCAATTCCCAGCCGAGTTCGCCGACATAGGTGAGGCGAATGGCTCGCACTGGGATATTGGCGATGTGGATAGATTGAGAATCACCAAAGGCAAAATTTTCATTACTGAAGTCAGCATCACTGACTTTTGATAAGAGTTTACGCGAGTTGGGACCCATCACTGAGAGCACTGAGCGTTGGTCTGTGATGTCGGTGAGGGTGGCTTGAGCATTTTCTGGAATGTGTCGAGTGATCCAGTCAAAGTCTTTCATCTGTTGGCCCGTGGCTGTGATGATGTAGAAGGTTTCTGCGGATTCCCGGACGACTGTTAAGTCGCTTTCGAAGGTTCCTGAGTGATTGAACATGCCTGTGTAGACAGTTTTACCCACAGGGACGTCGATGTTTCCGCCACAGAGGTGTTGAAGGGTTGCCAGGGCATCAGGGCCCGTGAGTAAGAATTTAGCAAAAGTCGATTGATCGAGTAGGGCGTGGTCTTCTCGGCAGGCCTTGACCTCTTGCGCGGTCCATTCTTGCCAGTTTTGTTTGAGAAAGGAGTATTTTACTTCAGGCGGTTGTCCTGGGGGAGCATAGAAGAGTGGGCGTTCCCAGCCGGCGGTCTCGCCGAATCCGGCATTTTCTTGCTGATGTTTTTCGAACAAGGAGGAGGCTCTGATGTCTCGAGAAGTTTCCATTTGTCTCCCAGGCCAAGCCATTTGGTAGTGGAGTCCAAGTACTTCGCTGACGCGTTCTTGAAGGTATTTTCTGCCGTTTTGGAAAGGAATGAAGCGCCTGACGTCGACACTGCAAAGGTCTAGGGTCATGCCACCATTTTCAATCCATTCGACAGCATATTTTGCAGCTCCTGGGGCACAAGCAATGCCTGCAGAATTCCAGCCACCGAGGATGAAGAGCCCTTCAGTGAGGAAAGGTTGCCCCATGATGAAGTTGTTGTCGGGAGTGAAGGCTTCTGGGCCATTGACAAATTTAACCACATCATCACGCGTGATGCCCTTGAGTCTGTGCATATGGTCCTTGAAGGGGTCTAAGAAGTCAGGCCAGTCAGGTTCTAACAAATCATAGGCAAAGTTCTTTGGAACATGGTCAGCGACTTGCCAGGGTTTGGATCGTTTTTTGAAAGCGCCGAGTTTGAGTCCACCGTCATCGAGAGCGCGGAAGTAGAGTCCGGCATTGGGGTCTCTGGTGCAGGGGCTGTTGCGAGTCACGCCTTCAATGGGGCGAGTGATGACATAGTGGTGTTCGCATGGATAGACTGGAATATCGATACCTGCATTGAGAGCAAGTTGTCGCATCCACATGTTACCAGCCATGATGACCCAATCGGCTTCTATGACTCCTTGGTCGGTTTCGACACCTGTGATGCGTTTGATCCCTTGGTTGTTTTCATGGTAGATGAGTTTTTGGGCGTGGATGTTTTCGATGATTTTGGCACCACGTTGTTGTGCCCCCTTTGCAAAAGCGACGGTGGCTTCACCGGGGAGGACTCTGCCATCGCCGGGAAGGTAAATGCCACCGATGAGGTCCTCTGTATTAAGCATCGGCCAGTAGTTGGCACAGGCTTCACCAGATATGAGAGTGGCTTCTACTCCAAAGACTTCAGCCATCGCAGCGTTCCTTTGCAATTGCCTCCAGCGTTCGTCACATGAAGCGAGTTGTAGGCCCCCGCACTGAAGCCAGCCAGGGTCGTGGCCGGTATCTTGCTTGAGTTGTGCAAAGATTTCAGTGGAGGCTTTGTTGACTTTTGTTTGGGCAGAGCTGGCACGCAATTGCCCTACTTGGCCGGCTGAGTGCCAAGTGGTTCCGGATGAGATATTGGATTGCTCAAGCAAGACGATGTCGTTCCAGCCTGCACGGGCCAGTTGATAGGCCATGCTGGTGCCGGCAATGCCGCCGCCTACTACGACGACTCGAGCTTTACGTGGAAGGCTATGGCGCGGGAAGTCGTATTGGGCTTTTACAGGCGTATTCGTATGCAGTGTTTGTCTATTCATTATCTGCGATGGCGTTTATGTGATTGTTAGGCCTTTCCAACTTGTCTGCGTAGAGCGACTGGAAAGGTGAGGAGAATGGCAAGAGCGGTGAGGGCGATGAAGAGGAGGAAGACACCGTCCCAACCATAGCTTTGTTTGATCCAAATGGGGACAATTCCAGCTAGTGCGCCGCCAACGGACCCTAGGCCGTTAACTATACCTGTTGCCGAAGCTGCGGCGTCGGCTCCAGCAACATCTTGAGCGGCTGTGCCCGAGACCTGTGCGTCCGCAATGTAGAGAAATAGACCCACAGCGCCCAAACTGAAGAGTACTGCTAGATATGAGCTATGCGCATAATTTCTGAATACAAAGAGTGCTGCGCATAGTGCGATAAGACCTAGCCATGCGAGGCGACCACGGTTTTCGCTGAAAACCTTGTCGGCTAAAATTCCGCCACAAAGAAGACCAATGACACCACCAACTTCAAACGCGTTAGAGCTATAGGCTGAGACATCTGTATCGTAGTTTAGGCGTTTTTCAAAATAGAATGGCAGCCAGATAAAAAACGTATAACGAATAAACTTCAGAGAAAAGTAAGAGCCGCCATAGAGTAGGATAATGGGGTTTGTGAGCATGCGTTTGAAGTTGCCTTTTTGAGAGGCATTTTCAGCGCTTGCGCCATTACGCCGTTGGATGGTGAAGCCTTTTTGTTCTGGGCGATTGATGAGAAAGAGGCCTTGGATGATAGCGACAGAGAGAACGGTAAAGCCTGTGACGAGAAAGCTTAATTTCCAGTTGTAATGTTCTACGAGGTATCCGCAGACGACATTGGCTGAAATGCTTCCTAGGACGTAGCAAAGTGACCAGATACCCATGACTCGACCTCGGCTATCGTGGGGGATCCAAGTGGCGATCAATTTACAGTTGTTAGACCAGCCAGTTGATTGGAACAAGCCATTGAGTGGCCAGGCAATGAGGAGGACCAAGGTGAGAGGGAAGAAGCCAATGGCGATAGATGCGATGGCTGATAAAGCCATGCCGCAGAAGATCATTATGCGTGCGCCCAATTTATCTCCGAGTCCACCGCAGATGAACTGACCTAGCGCGTAGAGAATACCGTAGCCACTTTGGATCCAGCCAATGGTTTCTTCAGTGAAGCCCTCTTCGATCATGGAAGAGGTCGCGATTCCTAAGTTTTTACGCGTGTAGTAGTAAAAGAAGTAACTGAGAAATGAGAGGATGACGATGCGCGCTTGAAATGATTTGAGCCCGTCTTGTGAGTCCGATTGGGGGGGCTCGGTCAATGATTTCGAAGCGCTCATTTAGACAAGCTGTGCATTCCAGTACATACTTTTTTCAACGGCGAGGATGAGTCTATCAATATCTTCGGGGTAAACGTGGCCGATGGTACCGATTCTAAATGAGTCGATTCCAGTGACTTTACCTGGGTAGATGACAAATCCTTTTTGTTTGAGTAGATTGTAAAATTTAAGGAAGTCGTACTCTGGAGAATCTGGATTATAGAATCCGGTGATAATAGGGCTTTGCAGGTCTTTTGGAAGGACACAGCGGAAGCCGAGTTTCTCCATACCTTCGACAAGGCGCTTTTGGTTTTCTGTGTATCGAGCGAAGCGGGCTGACACACCGCCTTCTTCATCCAGTTCGATCATGGCTTGGTGGAAGGCACGTGTGACGTGTGTGGGGCTGGTGAAGCGCCATTTGCCATTGCCCTCTTCCATGCCCTTCCATTGGTCGTAGAGGTCGAGTGAGAGTGAGCGTGCGATACCCTTGGTCTTCTCAAGCTCAGTGGTCTTACAGATGACGAAGCCGAATCCAGGCACGCCTTGGATGCACTTATTGGCTGAGGAAACCAGGAAATCGATATCGAGTTGTGCGATATCGAGTGGCACACCCCCGAAGGCAGACATTGAGTCGACGAGAAAGACTTTTTGGTGACGTTTTACGATAGCAGCAATTGCTTCGAGTGGGTTCATCATACCCGTTGTTGTTTCGTTATGGACAACAACGACATGGGTGATGCTCTTATCTGAAGAGAGAGCTAGATCTAACTGAGCTAGATCTGGGGGAGCAAGTTCACCCGTGTCGTGAATGATGTGGTTAATTTTTAGGTAGCTCGCAATCTTAGCGAGTCGATTACCGTATGCACCATTTGCTAGGACTAACAGTTTACCATCTTCAGGTACTACAGAGCCAATCATTGATTCCACAGAGAAGGAGCCAGAGCCTTGCATGAGTACGGTAGTGTACTTTTCTGGGGCTGTCGAGGTGGCTAGTTTTACTAGGCCTTGGCGGATTGGAGTGACAATTCCTAAATTGTAATCGTCATCCCATGTACACCAATCGCGCAGCATCGCTTCACGGACTGTGGGGCTGGTTGAGAGTGGTCCTGGAGTGAGTAGAATGTATGGGTTATCAAGTGAACTGTTAGTCATAGTGTTTTATGTTGTTAGGTGGTCGGTAGCTAATGAGAGAGGAATGCCATGCGCTGTAGCAACGGGCTCACAGGTGAGTTTTCCTTTAGTGCAGTTAATGCCATTGATGAGTTCTGGACGTTTGAGAGCTGCGCTGGCAACGCCATTTTCTGCGATGAGAGCGGTCCATGAGTGTGTGACATTGTTGAGTGCCTGCGTAGCGGTACGGGCATAAGCGCCGGGCATATTCGCGACACAATAATGCACAACGCCTTCTTCAATGAAGGTAGGCGCTTCGTGGGTAGTGGCTCTTGTGGTTTCTGCGCAACCGCCTTGGTCGACTGCGATATCGACAAAGACGCTGCCGGGTTGCATGAGCTTGAGCATATCGCGAGTGATCAGCTTGGGTGCTGCTGCACCAGGGACGAGAACCGCGCCGATGACGAGGTCTACGCGAGGTAGCAGTTCACTGAGATTTGCTTCTGTTGAGAAGACTGTATGGGTGCCTTCCATGGTGATATCGAGGAAGCGCATACGGTCAAAGTCGACTTCGAGAATCGTGACATCCGCACCGATTCCTTTCGCAACGCGGGCAGCATTGACTCCGGCTGTGCCACCTCCGATGACAACGACACGACCGGGAGCGACACCTGGAACACCACCGAGCAAGGTACCGCGACCTGTGTTGTGTTTGGCGAGGTGGTAGCTGCCGACGATGGCTGACATGCGGCCAGCAATTTCAGACATAGGCTCGAGAAGCGGAAGGTGGCCGTTGACTTCGATTGTTTCGTAGGCGATGGCAGTACATCCAGTCGCGACGAGTGATTCTGTGAGCTCTTTGTCTGCAGCCAGGTGGAGGTAGGTGAAGAGAATGTGCTGATCGGTCAGCATGGCAACCTCAGAAGGTTGAGGTTCCTTGACCTTAACAATGAGGGTGGATTTGGCAAAGACCTCTTCGGCGGAGTCAAGGATGGTTGCGCCGCATGCGAGGTATTGCTCGTCCGTGTAGCTGGAGCCTGCTCCAGCATTTTTTTCAACAAAGACCGTATGGCCGCGCTTCACGAGATCCTTAACGGATGAGGGGATCATGGAAACGCGATGCTCTTGGTTCTTGATTTCTTTGGGTACGCCGATGTTCATTATTTTGATTGTTTAATATTAGCTGAATCGCCAATTGATTGTGACCGACTGGTCTGGTCAATGAGCCTTCTAATATTGTGCGGAAAGTGGAGGAATATCTACCTATTTGCGGCAATATGCCGATTTTGATGGAAATTGTAATTTTCTGGGAATTTAGCCCGAATGTGGAGGGTGAGTGTGTGGTTGAGTAGGCTGATTTGCCTTACACCACTAGGAATAGCAGGACTTGATGGTAGATGGCGAAACGATACTGATGGACTAATCGACATTTTATATGTAGAAATGGCCGAGTGTTTAGTGTAGGAGATCGATATGCAAGCCACGCTGAAGCGCATTGGGTTAAGGATACCGAATTGGTTCATGATGCAGGATGCCATCTTACTGGGTATTGTGGAGTATATCCGTGAGCACGATAAGCTGTGGCAGCTAGAGGTACCGAGGGGGTCTGATGGTGAGTTACCGGAAGTGAAGATTGATGCGTGCTGGGACGGGGATGGCTTGATTAGTTTTCGCTACACAGCTGAGGAAGTTGCGGCGTTCCGGCAGCGTGGGGTTGCACATGTAAATTTGAGTTCGGTGAGCCATGCAGGTTTGGCGACGGTGCTACCGAACAATGTGGCTGCAGGTGAGTTAGCTGCGCAGCATTTGCTGAACATTGGTTTGGTCAATTTTGTTTATATTGGGCGCTCTGAGAGGAACTATTCGCGTGAGCGATTTTCTGGATTTCAGCGTGTGTTAGCGCGCGAGGGTGCTCAAGTGGAAGCCTTTGATTTAGATGTGAATGCTTTGGCTGTAGGTGAACGGGCTGGGTACATGGCTAACAAGTTGAGAAGGTTGTTACCTCGATTGGCAACTCCCTGCGGTGTGTTCGCGGCTGATGACTTGTTAGCAGCGAATATTTTAAGGGTTGCGGCAGATTTAGGGATCAATGTTCCGGGGCAATTGGCTGTGATTGGTACGAATAGCCAGCCGATTTTTTGTTTGAGCACCCGTCCGAGTTTGACGAGTGTGCAATACCCGGGACGCGAGATTGGCTACAAGGCTGCAGAGAAGTTAGATAATTTGCTTTCGGGTAAAGAAGAAGAAGTGGAGTCGGTGGTGCCAGTGAGGCTGGTGGATGCCCGTGAGTCAACGAACACCTTGGCATACAGTGATGAGAGGTTGAAGAAGGCGTTAAAATTTATTCAAGTGCATGCACCAAGTGAGGCATTGCAAGTCAATGAGGTTTGTACTCACCTTGCTATCAGTAAGAGTTCATTGAAGGAGCTGATGTCAAGGGAGTTGGGGAGGTCTCCAAAAGCTGAAATATCGAGGGTGCGATTGGAGGTTTTCAAGCGCTACTTGGAGGAAACGGATATGTCGGTCAAAGAGATTTCGTACGCAATGGGATTTCCTGCAGCTGAGGAAGCCTCAAGGTTTTTTAGAAGGATGTGTGAAATGACGCCGACACACTATCGCGAGCTATGCTAGGGAGGCGTGAGAGTTTCCCCATGGTTTATGCGATAGTGTCTTGGTTATTTGTATCACGAGCTTTTGGGGAGGAATAAGAAGCGCGTGCTTTTCACTAGGCACGCGCTTGCACAGCCAGAATAGTTTAGGCTGTATGGTTTGAATGAGGTCTCTGTTAGCGTCTAGTAAGCTATTCCCAGGGGAAGGAGAAGGTCTTTGTGGTTTGCATGAACTTCATGGCTTCAATGACGCCTTCTTTAATGCCGAGACCAGAGTCTTTGATGCCGCCGAAAGGGCTGCATTCGATACGGTATCCAGGGACCTCATTGATGTTAGTTGTGCCGGTACGGAGGTGTTTTGCAGCCTTGAGGGCGAGTTGTAGGTCGTTGGTGACCACTCCGGAGCTGAGTCCAAAGTTCCCTCCATTGTAGTATTCAATGGCATCATCTAAGTCCTTGATTGGAATGATGGGGGCGAGGGGACCAAATGATTCGTCGGCGACCATTTGGGTGTCACGCGGTACGTTGGCGATCACAGTAGGTTCGAGCAAAGCGCCTGAGCGATTGCCTCCGAGGAGCACTTTGGCCCCGTCAGCGACAGCCTTTTCAACCACTTCTTCGAGGTAGATGGCAGCGGCTTCATCAATGACAGTGCCCACTCTGGTTTCAGGGTCTTCAGGGTCACCTGAGGTGTACTCTTTGGCTTTTTCAACAAAGCGCTCGGTGAATGTCTCGAGAATGGATTCTTGCACGAGGATGCGTTTGACCGCGGTGCAGCGCTGGCCAGAGTTGCGGAAGGCACCTTCGGCTGCGAGCGTGACGGCTTTTTCGAGGTCGGCATCTTCAAGTACGATCAGTGGTGAGTTTCCTCCAAGTTCGAGGCAGGTTTTTTTATAGCCTGCAGTTTTTGAGATGTGTTTTCCGATAGCGACTGAGCCTGTGAAGGAGACCATTTCAACTCGCTCGTCAGTGATCATGGGGGTCACGACTTCGTCGAGATCACCGACAAAGACCTGCAACATCCAGCTTGGCAAGCCAGCCTGGTAGAGAATTTCGGCGAAGCGGATCGCTACGAGTGGTGTTTTCTCGGATGGTTTCAGGAGCATTGGTGTGCCAGCAGCAATTGCTGGGGCGACCTTGTGAGCCACTTGGTTGAGTGGGTGGTTAAAGGGGGTGATCGCGCTGACCAGTTGGAGGGGTTGCTTGAAGGTGACGATCTTTCTGGCTTTGCCTTGAGGTGAGATATCACAAGAAAAAACTTCGCCGTCATCTTTGAGCGCTTCAATGGCGGCAAACTCTAACACATCTGAGCTGCGGCCAGTTTCATACATGGTTTCACGCATGCAAAGGCCGGATTCACGGCAGAGCAATTTGGCTAGGTCTTCGCGTTGTTCGGCGAGGAGGTCAGCGGCTTTGCGGAGAATCGCGTGGCGTTCGTATCGGCTCAGTGAGGTGTTTTTCGGGGAGATAGCGTGTTCGATAGCCTCGTGCAGCTGGGCGTTAGTGATTTTGCTAACAGTTCCCGTGAGGCTATTGTCGTATGGGTAGAAGACTTCTAGTTTATCGTCGCTATGGACGGCTTTGCCTGCGATATAGGAAGGTAAATTCATTTAGTATTAAGCGTTAGCATTACAAGCGAAGGCGAAGACGTCAAAGTTTCGAGGGTCGCCAGTCGCAATCAATTTGTACTCAGCGTTAAGTGGCTCAGAAAGGAGGAGAGGTACCATTTCTTCGTATCGGCCACCGTGGGAACGTAGGCCCCCTTTGAGGACGGAAAGGTCGTGGTGCTCAGGAGTCTTGCCGACGACGACATCGCGCCCAGAGAGCACAGTGATGTCTCCGATGCGGTCTGGAGCGAGTTCGAGTTTAAGAGCTGCCATTTCTCTGTTATAGACCTCGGTGATTCCCTCTTGTCGGAGGAGGAAGTCCATGAGCTCGTCAGCACGCGAGGGGTCATCGAGGTGGACCATGACAAGTGAGCCAAGTGCTCCGTGGTGCACCACATAGGGGTCAGTGATAGGGCAGATGACTGAGATGCCATCTTTGCCAAATTGCTCTTGGAGGAGTGATTCAACGAAGATGACTTTAGGCTCACCGTTAGAATCATTTTTAGCATTCATCCCGTGGTCAGCAGTGGCCGCTACGACGCAACCTGCGTCAAGGAGGCGTCCGATCTGCTCATCCATCTGTTGATAGAACTCGAGTGACTCTTGGTCGGTGGGACCAAACTTATGTTGCATGTAATCGGTCAATGAGAGGTAGAGGAAATCAGCTTTTCCTTGTTCGACGAGGGCCGCACCAGCTTCGAGGACGTAGATGGAGGCGTCACCTGAGTAGATTTCAGGTTTGGGTTTACCAATGATGTCTTCGGCATTATCGACTCCATGGGTGGAAGCGACGGCTTCATTGACCTTTTCAGATGAAAAGGCAATGCCCCCGCGTTCGACGATGCCATCACCAAGGACGGTACGCAGTTTTTCCTTTGCGGTGATGAAGGCCACTTTTCTGCCGGCGTCAGCAGCAGCATTGAGGATCGTATCACAGCGGCGGAATTCGGCGGAATTCATCATGACTTCTTCACCAGTCTCAGGGTTAAGGAAGAAGTTGCCGCAGATACCCGTCACAGCCGGAGGAGCACCTGTGACGATGGCTGAGTTGTTGACGTTGGTGAAGGAAGGAAGGGCTCCACGCACCATGCCGCGGTAGCCACTTTTGACCATTGCTTCTAGACGGGGCATATAGCCTTGGGCGATGGATTCGCTAATGTATTCGTCGGCACAGCCATCGATACAGATGACAGCTACGGGGCGCGAAGGAAGGTTGTAACTACGATTATTTACTGAAAATGATGCCATAGGATGATTCAAATTAGGTCACCCCCAGTCATCGTGCATGACATAGATCTCTGCCACGAAAATTCGTTGTTAAAAAAGCCATGAGTAATAGCATTTTGGCCTTACTTTGAGGATTTGGCCACACGGGCCAAGTTGTGATGCGCTATCAGCACATGACATCTTTGGCATTGACTCTAGCGAGGATGAGGAGCCAGAGGAGCATGGCGAGGAAGTAGCCCGGTTCATATGAAGCGAGATTCTCAACGCTTGGGAGCAGGGCGTCATTTGAATAGGGAAAAGCGAAAATGCGGACGAGTGAGAGAGTGATGAGCGAGCCTGCAGCGATCCAGAAAGCTTTGTTAGGAAGGATAAAAAGTGCGCTGGTGAGTGAGAAAATAGCGAGTGAGCTGGAGGCGGCCATCCAGATGAGGGTGATGTTCCTCGAGGAGGAAGTTGAATGAATGTGCTCAGCGAGTGAGTAACTCAGGAGAGAGAAGAGAATGAAACCAATGAGGGAGAACGCGATGCGCATGGTGGAATTTTAGGGAGCTCATGAGAAAAATGCAATAGAACTTCCCGCTTGAATTGTTGGGTCTCAGCTGTGAGTTTCTGCGTATGCAAAGCGAGAAACGCGTGCTGTTTATCTGCACAGGCAACACATGTCGCAGCCCTATGGCTGAGGGAATTTTCCGTAAGGCGATTAAAGATCATGAGGGATTACTATCCATTGGTTCGGCTGGAGTGGCAGCGTATGATGGCGATAGAATCAGCCCTGAATCTGCTGACGAGCTGGAAAGTCGTGGGGCGAGTTTGAATGATTTCAGAAGTCGTTCTGTCACAGAAGAGATGCTGGAGCAGGCGACGCATGTGTTTGCAATGACAGCAGCGCATTTGCACATGCTTACACAGGCATTTCCTGGGTATGCTGAGAAGTGTTATTTGGTGTGTGATTTCATTGAGATCAATGGCAAGGCTGGGATAGATGTACCCGATCCGATAGGGATGGGTAAGCGTGCCTACCAACAGGTCGGAGAGGTGTTTGAGTATGCGATTCCAGCCTTGATTGCGTACATCGAGAATGAAGATGCAGGGCACGAGAGTTAAGCTTCATAGCTAGAGATCGAGGCAGGAAGAGAATTCGGATAACATTTAGCTTGTGGCACTCGATACGCGCAGTAGAGTGACTTGCGAATTTAAAAAAATCCTATGGTATCGCCAGACCCACATAGCACTGATTTTGCTTACGACTCAAAGATCGAAGGCAATGTTATTTTCACCCAGTTAGACGCCGCAATTAACTGGATGCGTAAGAACTCGTTGTGGCCGATGCCAATGGGGTTAGCTTGTTGTGCGATTGAATTGATGGCTACAGCATCTTCTCGCTTCGACATTTCTCGTTTTGGTGCGGAAGTGATGCGTTTTTCACCCCGTCAAGCGGATGTGATGATTGTTGCAGGCACGGTGACTTACAAGATGGCGCTTGCGGTGAAGCGGATTTGGGATCAGATGCCAGAGCCTAAGTGGTGTATCGCTATGGGTGCCTGTGCTTCATCAGGCGGGATGTATCGGTCCTATGCGACCTTGCAGGGGATTGATCGATTGATTCCTGTGGATGTGTACATTTCTGGGTGTCCACCACGTCCTGAGGCATTGATTGAAGGCTTAATGAAGCTACAAGCGAAGATTGAGCAGGAGGAATCCGCCAAGACACTGAAGCAAGAACCCGAAGCCATTTCCTAATAAGATGAGCACACATGTAACAAAGCTGCAGGAGGTTTTTGGTGATGGCATTCTCAGTCAGCACGAGTTTCGGGGGGAGCAGACAGTCGTGGTTGCACTAGCGCAGCTCAAGGAGGTAATGGCTTATTGTAAAGATTCGCTGGGCTTTGATTTTTTGATCGACATCTGCAGTGTGGATCACGAGTCAGTGCATCCAAGGTTTGAGGTGGTGTATGAATTGGCATCAGTAGATGACTCACAGCATTTGCGGGTCAAGGCGCCGGTGGCCGAAGACGAAGATGTGCCTACGGTGATTGACTTGTGGAAGACGGCGGATTGGCATGAGCGGGAGGTTTACGATATGATGGGCATCAAGTTTAGCGACCATCCTAACCTGAAGCGTATTTTGATGTGGGAAGGCTATCCTTATCATCCATTGCGCAAGGAATTTCCTTTGGCTGGTAAACCGACTGAGATGCCAGATGTTGCCTTTACAGGAGTGGCGCCGATGGAAGGTGGCCCTTTTGTGACTAGCTCCAGTGCCAAGGACACCGTTGCTGGAGAACCCAGAGCAAAGGGAGAAAGTTAAGTTGTTCTCCTAGGCATATAGTGGATCGAATGACTCCGAGAATCACGTGATGTGGCTCGGAGTTTTTTTATGATGATTGTTTTAGCACTCATACTTTTGTTGGTTCATACAGCTCTTTTTTTGAGTGGTGGGGTGGACCAACACATCGAAGTTTATGACGAGTTAGGTTTGAGCCTTTTGGGACTGAAATCTGGAAAACTCTGGCAGTGTTTCAGCTACGCAACTCTCCACGGTTCATGGTACCACTTGGGTGTTAACCTAATTTTGTTAGTTACAATTGGTGGTAAAGTGCAGGGGTTATTTGGGCGTCGGGTGACCTTTACAGTGCTGTGTAGTTCCATTTTGTTAGGGGCAATTTTCCATTGTGTTATCGAGTACTTCGGGAGACATGCGGTGGGGAGTTTATTAATTGGTATTTCGGGTGGGGTAATGGGGCTATTGATTTTTCTATGTTTCAGGATGAGGGATGTAAGGATATTTGGTGGGCGCTTGGGTTTGGGGTATTTAGCGTACGGTTTGTTGTTGAGTGAAGCTGGACTGGCTTTGATGGACCCGGCGCTTGGATTACCAGGATTTGAGCAAATTGGGGTAGGGCTCAGTCAGTTGATGGGAGGTTCAGTGTTTAAGATCGCACACGCATGTCACTTTGGTGGTGGATTAGCAGGATGGCTTTGGGCGAGGTATGGCGCATTTTCTACTTGGAATGAGAAGGCATTCGGTAGATGAAATGAGTCATGCAACATCACGTATATTTCTGGTTAAAAGAAGAGCATCAAGACGCTGAAACCCGAGCCGCATTTGAGAAGGGTCTCGATGCTGTTTGTCAGGTACCTAACATTGCTTCAGGTAATTGGGGAAAGCCAGCTCCAACACCTGAGAGACCAGTGACTGATAAGTCATTTGATTATGGCCTCTATTTGAGCTTTGACTCGATTGAGAAGCATGACGCTTATCAAGTTCATCCCGAGCACGATGTTTTTGTCGATGGCTTCAAAGATCTGTGGGAGAAGGTGTTGGTGATGGATGTTGAGTAGACATTTGATTTACACATGACATTTTACGACTGTGCGGATGAGTGATCATCCGCACTTTTTTTTGCAATATTTCAGAGGCTTGTTAGTGTGCCAATATGAGCATAAGCACACGTCGTGGCGACCAAGGAGAGACAGATTTATTATTTGGAAAGCGGGTAGCAAAGACGCACCCTCGAGTGCGCTGCTGTGGTGCGATAGATGAGTTAAATGCTCATTTGGGAGTGGTACGAGCCTCTGAGGTGTCAGATGAGATGGAAAGCTGGATTAATGGCATTCAGAAGCGCTTAGTGGGACTGATGGGTGTGGTGGCGACTGACTTAGGTGATCACCAGCGGTATGAAGAAAAAGGGTATCAAGGGATTGCGGCGAGCGACGTGGAATGGCTCGATGCTATTGTTCACGAGCTAGAGACTGTGAAAGGCCATCGCTTTAGAGGATGGTCGCGCCCTGGTCAAGCTGGTGCCTTATCGGGAGCATATCTTGATGTTGCTCGAACAACCTGCCGTCGCTCTGAGTTGGTGAGCTGGGAGATTGAAGATAATGAGCTTGATATTGTTAGGCAGTTTTTAAACCGGCTTTCGGATGTGCTTTGGCTCTTAGCCAGAAGCAGGGATGCTGAGTAGGATGTGTCAAAGATGTCACTAAAGGCTGGGGAGGATTCCTTGAAAGATGGCATGGTATCTGCAGTATCTATGTTGTGTTTAAAATACCAACAGATTGGATCATCGTGAGTGTAGTGGCAGTTCTTGGCATTGCTTGCTTAGTTGCATCACACAAGATGAACGAGGAAATCGTTCACAACACGAAAGCAGCAGTACAGGAAGTCAGCCACTAAAGTTACTGACAATAGAAATCATAGCTAGAGGGTGTCCGGCCATTGCAGCCGAACAGCCTCTTTTTTTAGGGTTGCACAGTCACGGTGACCGCAGGCTGAGAGCCGAAGTACTTAGCTGCAGCGTTCTTAATTTGCTCGAGAGTGACGGCTTTGATTTTTTCACCTGATTGTCTGTGATGCAGCGGACTGAATCCGAGTACGGTGTCGATAGCACAGAGGCGGGCCATTGCTGCATTGGATTGGTTGCTCAATGCTTGGGATGCAAGCCATGAATTTTTTACAGAGTCCAGAGTGATTTGATCCATACCATTTTGAGCAATCTCACTGATAGTTTGTGTTAGGGCATCTTGAGCGAGCGCGAGTTGTTCTGGTGAGGTGCCGAGGTAAAAGGCAAACATACCAGTATCATGACCGTGGAACTGGGTGGCACTACAATAGTATGCGAGGCCCATTTCCTCGCGTATTTTAGTAAAGAGTGGGCCCGCCATGTCGGAGCACCATGCATGAATGAGATCGAGGGCATGGATGTCATCTGCGTGGATGGAGGCCCCCGGGTATGCAATGGCGAGGACAGCTTGTTGCTTATCTAGAGTGATGTTGATTTTCTCTGGAGCAGAGGCACAGCTTTGTGAGGGCGGAGTGAGTGGCTTGCCTCGTTTAATTTGCGAGAGGTATTTCTCTGCAAGTTTGATTGTTTCGACGGGGTCGATATCTCCGAAAATAGCAATTTGTGTATTTTCAGCGGTGTAGTAGAGGGAATGGTGGGCTGAGAGAGTGAGTCTATCGATCGCCTCTAATGACTGGGTAGTACCGAGGCGGTTGATGCCGTATCCTTCGCCACAGAAGAGCGAGTTTCTAACAGTTTTGAACGCATTGGAGACTGGGTCTTCGTCTTGTTCTAACAATGCGGTTGATTGAGTTTTCTTTTCGAATGAAATATTTTCTTGATGGAAGGCTGGGTTGGCGAAGCAATCAGCGAATATTTCGAGTACGGTGTCGAGGTCTTGGTTGAGGCAGCTAGCGGCGAGAGCTGAGGTATTGTTACCTGAGCTAGCGCCGAGAGTTGCACCGATACTTTCTAACTGAGTGGCGATTTCAGCACCGCTACGGGAATCGGTTCCTTTGGTCAGTAGGGAGGAAAGAAGAGTGGATAGTCCTGCGTTTTCAGGGGTTTCAGAAGTGAGCCCAGCACGAATAGCTGCCTGAATTGAGACCATGGGAAGGCGAGGGTCTGCACAGAGGTGAAGTTGGAGGCCATTGCTGAGTGTGTGGCTAACGATTTCTTTAGAACTGTTTTGGGAGGATTCTGCAGATTGGGTCTCTGTGGAGTCGAGAGGGTCGAGTGAGGTTTCTGTGAGGCGGGAGGTATTGAGAAGATAGGTTTGGCAGACGCGTCGGATATCTGCTTCTGTGACTGCATCTACTGAGGAGATAAAGTCTTTGGTGTAGTTTAGGTTTCTGGCTTCATGCCAATTACTTGCGAGGTCAGAGGCTCTGCCTGAAGCTGTTGTTAGGGTCTTAAACTGTGAGACAAGACACATACGTTTTGCTTTGGCAAGTTCGGCTTCTAGTGAGTCATGGCAAAGGTCTTGGATTTCCTGATGGATAGCGGACTTGAGGGTCTCGCGTTGATCGTGTGGTACTTCAGCACTGATGCTAAAGAGGCCGGTGGCATGTTTTGTGAGCCACGCCCAAGAAGCAATGTGAAGGCAGAGTCCTTTTTCCTCGCGAAGGTTTTGGTAGAGGCGGGATGAACGTCCTCCACCGAGGATGGTTGAGAGGAGTTCGAGGGGGGCGGCATCTGGGTGGCTGAGTGAGGGAGCTTGCCAGGCAAGTGTTAGTTTACTTGCTGGTACAGCAAAGGTTGAGCGCTCAATGCGCCTGCCTAGCTGTGGCGGTTCTTCTGAGACCACGGGATGATGGGTGAAGCTGCGTGGAATAGAGCCTACGAGGTCATTGATTACTTTGAGGAGTGCGTTGACTTCGAAGTCACCAGAGATGGAGAGGAAGGCATTTTCGGTGGTATACCTTTCTTGATGGTATTGCACCATATCAGCATGGGTGATTTGGTTGAAGAGCTCTAGGTGGCCGATGACGGGCTGAGCTCTGCCGTCATTGGCGAGAGCGGTTGCGAAGAGTTGGCGTGATGCTCTACTATCTGGGTCATCGAGTCCCATATCGATTTCACGGCGGATGACATCTTTTTCTTTCTCAAATTCGTTTTCGGGGAAACTTGGTTTGAACACCATTTCTGTGACGGCTTTGAGGAAGGTTTCGGCGGATTCCTTTGGGCCATCGATATAGTAGACAGTTCGGTCGAAGGTGGTGTAGGCGTTCCATTGGCCGCCTGCCGCTTGAACGACTTGGGAGAGTTCCTCACCTGAAAAGGACTCGGTGCCCTTGAAGACCATATGTTCTAGGAGGTGGGAGATACCGGCTCCCAACCATTGGCCTTCGTGGATACTTCCTGTTTCTACCCAGACTTGCGTTGAAATGACTGGGGCTGAGGAATCTGGGTTCAGGATGACCTTAAGGCCGTTATCGAGTGTGTGAATCGTCGCGGTAGTATCGGGAAACATAGTAGGCATGCAATCTGAAGTCAGAGAGGTGTACTGTGGCAAATCCGAGAACGCTATCGCAAATCGCTAGGAGAGCTAAAAAAGTCTTTTCAGTCGGCGACTGGTTTCCTTGCTGAAGCTGTTTTTGGCAATTTGAGTGAGGTGAATGCAGCGACTAAGGTGAGTCCGGCTGCAGTCCATAGGCAGGCAGGTAAACCCGCCCATAGGTAAACAGCTCCGGATAGGAGGGTGCCGAGCAGGCGGCCGCAGGCATTGGCCATGTAGTAAAAACCCACATTCAGCGAAACTGAGTCGTCATCGGTATAGGCTAGAATGAGGTAGGAGTGGAGGGATGAATTGATGGCGAAGATGAAACCAAAAACGCAGAGGCCACCTAACAATGTATAGGTGAGATGGAAGTCTAAGCTGACAGCCATGGCCATTGTGGCGCAGAGAAGGCTGAGGGCAAAGATCCAGAACTTTGCTGAGTGGACGCAATGTGCGAGGGCGCTGGTATCAGGGTTAGATTTATTAAGGCGTGTGAACTTGGGTGCGAGTGCTTGGACGAATCCGTAGCCAATGACCCAGAAGGCCATGAAGCCACCGACTTGCCAGAAGTCCCAGTGGAGGACATCGTGAAGGAAGATGGGGAGTCCCACGACAAACCAAACATCTCGGGATGCGAAGAGGAATGCTCTGGCGAAGGATAGTTTGTTAATGGCTGGGCTTTTTGAGAAGAGCTGGGTGAATTTTGTCTTTTGTTTTGATTTACCGAACGAGCCTTTGACCTTGCAGAGGCTGACGATCAATACGATGGCCAGCATGCCTGCCAGAGTATAGAGTGATGAGTCGAAGCCTAATTTGGCAAGCAGGAGGCTCCCCAAGAAAAAGCCGACGCCTTTGAGCGCATTTTTGGAGCCGGTGAGAGCAGCGACCCATTTGAAGAGTTTACCTTCAGCATCTGCGTTCTCGTCATTGATGACAAGTTTGACAGCACTCTTTGAGCTCATCTTAGTGAGGTCTTTTGCCACACCTGCGAGTGCTTGAATGGCCATCACAAAACCAACAGTTAGGTAGGGGTGCCAGGTGTCTGAGACGGAGCTCAGTGCGAGGAGGGCAACGATTTGGAGGCTGAGTCCTATAAATAAGGTGCGTCTTAGGCCGTAGCGCGAGCCAACCCAACCACCGATTAGATTAGTGACAATGCCTGCACATTCGTAGAGAAGGAAGAGAAATGCCAGCTGGACTGGGGAATACCCAAGCTCGTGAAAGTGCAGAAGCACAATCATACGAAGGGCTCCGTCGGTCAGCATGAAGGCCCAATAGGCGAGTGTCACGAGTGCGTATGTTCCCTTAGTCACAGCAAGTTTGTTGGTTCGGCGGGTGGGTAATGCGTGGGGGGGAGGTATGTTGGCTACACTAAGCGATGGAGTGAGCGACTTTTTGGACGAGCTCCATCAAGCGGTTGGCATATCCGACTTCATTATCGTACCAGACAAAGAGTTTGAGCATGCGGCCGTCGACTACCATGGTGGAAGGGGCGTCGATGATTCCGGAGCGCGTGTCATTGGTAAAGTCAGCTGAGACAAGGGGCTTTTCTTCATAGCCAAGAATTCCTTGCAGTTCTCCCTCAGCGGCATCTTTAAGCAAGGTGTTGACTTCTTCGGCTGTGACATCGCGTTTGAGTTCAAAGACACAGTCGGTTAGAGACGCATTGAGCAGGGGAACGCGAACGGCGTGCCCGTTCAGCTTTCCTTTTAGATCTGGGTAGATCAAGGTGATGGCGGTGGCTGATCCAGTAGTAGTGGGGATGAGTGAGTTGATGGCAGACCGTGCGCGTCGGAGATCTTTGTGAGGTGCGTCGACAATGACTTGGGTGTTGGTGAGATCGTGCAGGGTCGTGATGGTGCCACGTTCGATGCCAATTTTTTCGTGCACAACCTTGATGGCAGGTGCAATGCAGTTGGTGGTACAAGAGGCTGCCGTGACAATGCGATGTTGCTCTGGATTGTAGAGTGAATCGTTACAGCCCATTACGACATTGAGTACCTCATCTTCTTTTACGGGGGCGGCGACGACTACTTTCTTTACACCTTGCGCAAAGTAGGCTTCGAGCTGTTTCACTGACTTAAAGACACCTGTGGCTTCAATCACGATGTCGCAAGCTGACCAATCGGTGTCTTCGATAGCCGCGTTCTGGGTGTAATTTATTTCTTCGCCGTCGACTATGATAGTGTTGTCGGTGGATTGAATGTCGCGTTGCCATCTTCCGTGAACCGTGTCGTACTCTAAGAGATGAGCGGCAGTTGCAGCCGGGCCACCCAGCTCATTGATTTGTTTAATAGTGTAGGCTTTACTGTCGAAGCCAGCTCGAAAGCCGAGTCTTCCCATGCGGCCGAAGCCATTGATTCCGATATTCATAGTTTTGATGTTTAGAGAGTGAGAGTTAGCAACAGTGATCTTTTGTCGGTGTACAGAGTTCAGGGCGTCCTTCACAGCAATCCTCCGTGAGGAAGCCAATTAAATTGCGTACGCCCTCTATTTGTATGCTGTAGATGATGCTGCGGCCTTGGCGTTGGGAGTTGATGAGTCCAGCGGCGTTGAGCTCTTTGAGGTGAAATGAGAGTGTGTTTGGCTGGATTTTGGTGGTTTCGGCTATTTGACCTGCGCTCATGCCCTTGGTTCCACAGGGGACCAAGAGGCGAAATATTTCGAGTCTCGATTCTTGAGCGAGTGCGCTGAGTTTGGTGATGGCCAGCTGGGAGTTCATACTTCGATGGTTATCGAAATGATGCTTTATGGTCAAGTCTGAGCTGAGTGACAGAGTGGTCACATGGGGAAGCGTTCAAGTTAAGACCAGTGCTTTCTGGTTGACCATTAGCAGAAAAGAGTACTGTATGAGGTGCAATCGTAGTCTACTTTAGGTAGTAGACTAATGATTTTGCGAACACACCTATAGAAAACAATGAAAGTAGTATACAAGACGATGATGGCCTTTGGAGCCGTAGCGACTTCGCTATGTGCCCAGACCAACATTGATCGGCTATTCACAGACGAGGGCTATTGGGCCATGTCTGCGAAGGCTGCTGCGGGTGAGTTTCCTGATTTTAAATGGGAAGCATCTGCAGACAAGGCTGAGCTGAAGAATGACGACATTCGTTTGTGGAACCGAGATGTTGATGGATTTGACATGGTTTCGAGAGCGAATTTTCTTCGTGAGCTCAATGTCTTGGTCGATGAGACAAAGGACAAAGCAAGTTTTACCGAGACCTTAGAAGAATGGGTTGCGGTATTTGATGCCAATCTCAAAGTTGAGCACACGAAGGATGCTTATACTGGCAAAGATGGCACAAAGGCGATGAAGTACCGATGGAAGCAGGAGGAATACTATGTGTACCTCACTGGTGAAGCCAAAGGGGACGCATTCGCAGTCAAATTACAGTACAAGCCGAAGGTGGTGACTGATGCACCAGCCTCTGTGCAAGCTGAGAAGGACCGCTATGACGGCATTTACGAGCGTAGCTTTTACACTCCTGATTATTCCAAGTCCTTCAAGGGGCGGATCGTAGGGTTTGATCAGGGAAAGGAAACGATTGAGGTTCAGACAAAGAAGTCAAAGTTAACTGTCCCACTTGATAAACTCAGTGAGCGCGATATTGCGTACTACGAGGAGATCAAGGATTTGGTGATTGCGACGAAGAGTTTGAGCATCACGATTAAGGAATCAAAGGCCAAAGCTGAGCGTGCGGGGCGTGCGATCACGGTAAATACACACTTTGACATCACATTGTTTAACCGCTCAGCTGAGAAGATCGATGAGATCGAGCTCGAGTATGATATTTACTACAAAGTTGATACACTCGACGGTCCTCCAGTTTTAACAAAGACTAACGGATCAGAAACGGTTACTTCACTCTTTGGGAAGTACCGCGAGACCATTTACACTGACGCGATTCCGATTGTGCGAGAATCTCGTCCAGGCGTAGGAGGTGGATGATGAGGCTCTGGAACACCTGCCGGTCGGCGGGTAGATAGCATGGTAGGTCTTGTATTGAAGGTTTACGTCAAAGGTGCCTTAGTGATGGAGAAGTACAGCCGTAATGGCCTGGAAAAAGACATCCAATCACTCACCAAATAAATTCATTTAAAGCTAAAGGGAGAAAGTCCGAGTAGGTGTACTACTTGGGCTTTTTCATTTTGCTAGAGCGGGCTTAGGGGATTGGTGTGGGAGAATTTTTTTCCAGACTCGGATGGAGAGCATGAGGGCAGCGGCACCTAATCCGATGGCGAGGCCCCACCAGATCCCTCTGGCTTCAAGATCTACGTAGTGGGCTAAGAGGTAGCCTGAGGGGACGCCGATCACCCAATAGGAGAGAATGGCCATCTTGGCGGGGATTTTGGTATCGTGGAGTCCGCGGAGCAGTCCAGTGGAGGCGACCTGGAGGCCGTCGACAATCTGGAAAATGCCGGATACAGCCAGCAGTGAGGCTGCGAGCACGATGATCTCAGGTTCATTAATGAAGAGGCGGGCGACCCAAGTACCAGCGAAGATGAAGATGCATGCCGTGGTGCAGGAACTCAGGAGGGTGAGAAACCAGCCGGTGGTGACGATATTTTTTTGACGTAGATGGTCGTCATGGACTTCACCGATACGGACGGTGAGAGCCATGGAGAGCCATGGAGAGGCCTAGGGGGATCATGAATGCCATACCTGAGGATTGGAGTGCAATTTGGTGTGAGGCGAGTGCTTCAGCACCGAAATGGCCGATCAACAAACCTGCTGCGGCAAAGGTGCTGACCTCGGCTAGGGTTTGGAGACCTGCGGGAAAGCCTAATTTAGTGAGGGCGGATATTTCTGACCAATCTGGTTTTTTGAGCCAATGTTCGGGTGTCCACGAGTGGAGGGAATGGTCGTAGCGGAACCAGAGGATCATGGCGATGACAATGGCCCATCGAGCGACGAGGGTGGCAACGGCGGCGCCTTCTAGGCCGAGTTCGGGAAACCCCCACTTGCCAAAAATTAGGGCGGCATTGAGTGTGATATTGAGGGCGACTCCTCCCATGAAAATCCAGAAAGCCGGCCATGGTCGGTCGAGAGCGTCGGCATGGTTTTTGAGGAGCAAGGACATGGCACATGGAATCAGTGAAGCCATGACGATGAGGTAGTAGGCTTGGGAGCGAGTGGCGACATCATCGGGTTGCCCCATGGAATGCAAGAAGGGGTAGGCAGCTAGGGCGAGTAGGAAGAATACTGTACCTACGATGACGGAGAGGAAGAGACCGTTTCGACAGACGCTACGGGCTTCGGCTTGATTTTGTTTTCCTCGGGCAGTGGCGGTACGAATCGAGATGCAGGTGAGGATGCCGATAGCAAAAACAAAGGGGATAATAAAGAGGCTGTTAGCAAATGAGAGGGCCGCGAGGTCAAGGACACCGACTTCACCAACCATGATGGTATCGAAGACACCGAGGAGCATTTGGCCGAGCTGGCCAATGACAAGTGGGATGGCAAGGGTGATGATGCTTTTGATTTCGCGGACAGTCATGGAGCTGTCTCAGCATAGCAGCATTCCTCAGATAGCAAACTAATAGGCGAGTGAATGAGCGAGTTCTTGTTGGAATTGCTCAAAACTGAGGAGTGCCTTCTCTAGTTCAATAGCTGTTGCCTCTGGAGTGGTTACTTCTGGGGATGGGCTGCAAAATTGTGCAATGAGTTCGGTGTATGCGTAACCGGCATGGACTGAGGCGATGATTGCTGCACCCAAGCCCACTGAGCTTGATACATCGAGCCCTTGGACTTGGCATTGGAAAGTGTTAGCAAGAGTCTGACGGATGGCTTGGTTACGCGATGCCCCACCGGTGACGAGGAGGTTTTTAGCTTGGAGCTGCATCCAGCGTGCGCGGAGGCGCATGTTGCCAAATTGGCCTTCGAGTAATGCTCGTATTTTTGTGTGAGTATCAGCAGTGGTGAGGTCCCAGTGGTTAGTTTGGAGACCTTGTGCCTTGAGTCGTGGCGTGATTTCGTCCACGTAGAGAGGGGCTGCTAATTTACCATCATTCCCAAAGGGCTGTGTCGGGGTTGCTGCGAATGTGTCCCAGTCGATTTGGCAGGATTCCTTGAGTTTTTCACGCGCGAGCGAACCGTTAGAAAAGCAGATGAGACTCATATAGCCACCTAGCGGGTTTCCGAAGACATGGCCGAAGCCATTCGGGTCGGTGAGTGGTGATTCGAGCGCAGCAAAGAGAGTGTCGCTGGTGCCAAGGCTGACGACTAACTTACCTGGCTGGGCGGCCCCCATGCCGACGAGGCTGGCTGGGTTATCACCAGTCCAGGTGAGAATTTTGCATGTGTTTGAGAGGCCGTATTTTTCAGCAAAATAGGGAGAGAGTGAGCCGAAGCAATGGCCCGCGGCTGTGAGTGCAGGGAGTTTGTCGTGTAAACCTGGTGCGGTGGCTTCTACGAGAGGGGTGCTCCAGTCTTGGGCACTGAGATCCATGAGGTTCATGCCAGCACCGTCACCATAGTCAATGGGGGCATCTGCACCTGCGAGGACAGATGCAAAGAATGAAGAATTGAGGTGAATGCGATGGGTGTTCGCGTAGTTCTCAGATTGGGTCTGATAGAATTTTCTAATTTGCGGACCACTAAAGCGAGGGGTGGCTGTGGAGCCGGAGATTGAGACGACTTTTTCGCTCGAACCGATGGCTTGAGTGATCTCTTCACATTGCTCGATGGTGGAGCTATCCATCCAAATCGGGGAGAACTCTCGAGAGAGAGTAGGAGCGAGTTGATCGCTTAGTGAGTGTTCGACGCTGAGTGTCGCGAGTGTGGATGGGAACTTTGCATTGAGATAGACGGTTGCGTGCTGCTGGCCGGCGCCAGTGATGGCTTCTATCTTCGTGAGGTCGAGACCAGATTGACTCAGCTTATCAAAAAGCAGATCTAGCGCGTCGAGCCACATGAGTGGGGAGGTGTGGCACTCGTTGCCATTTTCGATGAAGCCATTGGGCGCCTGGTACTGAGGAAAGTGGGCACCAAAATTAATGCTCTCATCAAAGAGGATGGTCCCCTCAGCGGGATCAATGAGGATGGCTGAGAGGCTTTGGGTCGACGCGTCTAGACCTAAGAACATAATGATTAGACGATGTAATCGTTAAGGAGGTTTTCTAGCATCTCTTGCTTACCACTGGCGAGAGTAGGAGCAGCGATGCTGTGTGCGTAGGCATCGAGTTCATCGAGGCTAGTGGAACCCGCCTCGACTTTTGCGCCGATACCGTTATCGAAGCTTGCGTAGCGCTGGGTGATAAGCGCATCAAAGCGGCCATCTTCGATGATTTTGGCGGCAATTTTCAGACCGCGAGCGAAGGTATCCATGCCGCCGATATGGGCGTGGAAGAGGTCTTCGAGTTCGTGGGATTCGCGGCGGCGCTTGGCATCGAAGTTGAGGCCACCAGTGGTGAAGCCACCCATTTTGAGGATACGAACCATGACATGGGTCGCCATGTAGATATCTGTTGGGAACTGGTCTGTGTCCCAGCCGATTAGTTCGTCGCCTTGGTTGGCGTCGATAGAGCCGAGGGCATTGGAGCCGAGAGCAACATCCATTTCGTGTTGCATAGTGTGTCCTGCGAGGGTGGCGTGGTTGGTTTCGAGATTCAGTTTAAAGTGATCGAGTAAGTCGTATTCACGCAAGAAATTGAGGCAGGCTGCGGAGTCTGAGTCATACTGGTGGGTGGATGGCTCCATGGGTTTAGGTTCGATGTAGAACTGACCTTTGAAGCCGATTTTCTTGGCGTGTGCAACGGCCATGTGGAAGAAGGCGGCTAGGTGGTCGAGCTCACGCTTCATATCAGTATTAAGCAGAGTGGCGTAGCCTTCTCTGCCCCCCCAGAAGGTGTAACCTTCACCCCCCAGACGGTGGGTTTGCTCGAGTGCGTGTTTTACGTTAGAGGCTGCATAAGCGTAGACATCAGCATTCGGGCTAGTGGCTGCGCCTTGGGCGTAGCGTGGATGAGTGAAGAGGCATGAGGTTCCCCAGAGCAATTTTTTACCGGTAGCGGTCTGTTGTTGTTCGAGGGCGTCACAGACTTTAGCGAGGTTATCGTGGGTTTCTGCAAGCGTAGCCCCTTCTGGAGCGATATCGCGATCGTGCCAGCAATAGTAGTCGATTCCAATTTTATCGAGAAATTCAAAGAAGACGGGGACGCGCTTGAGGGCGTTTTCTAGCGAGTCTGACTTGTCATCCCAAGGCATGAGTGCAGTGCCTGAGCCGAAGGGGTCAGAGAGCTCGTTACGCATGACGTGCCAGTAGGGAGCGGCGAAACGCAGGTGCTCGCGCATGGTTTTCCCCATGATGATTTCATCGGGGTTATAGTGACGGAAGGCGAGAGGGTTGGTGGTTTGTTTGCCCTCAAATTGGATCTTCTGAATGTTTGGAAAGTAGCTCATGATAATAATAGCGTTTGTCGTTGGTGCTTGCATGATAGCTCTCTGTGGAGGCTTGTGTATGCGATAATTGCGTAATAGTGAGGATGAAATGCGAATAATGCTTTTTTCGTGATTAGGAGCCTGTATTTTATGGAACGTGAAAAAGCTCTACCGGATCGCACTCTTGATGGAGAAAAGCATTGGTTACAACCGCAATGTGATTGAAGGAATCTATGCTCACAGTCAGCGGCATAAGAACTGGGTGTTCTATGATGCTGCGCCCTCTGAGGAATCGATAGAGGCGATTGCTTCTTGGAATGTGGATGGGGTGATTGGGCATTTTTATGATCCGGCATTGATAGAGTTTGTGAAGGGTTTAAAGATCCCGGTGGTCAATACAACGGACTCATTGTTAGGTATAGACTTACCACTAGCTGACGTGAATCATTTTGAGATTGGGAGGATGGCTGGGAGCTATTTGGCAAGTTTAGGATATCAGCAATTTGGGTATGTGGGTAGCGCGCGATTACAGTACTCTAAGATGCGTTTGAGTGGTTACAAGGAAGCGGTAGGTGGGGAAGAGGTAGCGGTGTGTGAGTTAGAGTATTTACCGCAGATTGATAAAGCGAGTGAGGCGCAGGCGATGCGTGAGCGGATGAAGCAATGGTTAGAGAATAGGGAGAAGCCGCTGGCAGTATTTTGTTCGAATGACATTCCTGCACGTGACTTTGCGGATGTGTGTTTGGAGTTAGGCGTGGAGGTACCCAGGGAGGTAGCTATTTTAGGGGTGGATAATGATTTTGTTGAGTGCCGGCTCTCTCGTCCTCCTTTATCGAGTGTTGAGATTCCAGCAGCAGCGGTAGGTTATGCTGCTGCAGAGATGTTAGCGGATAGCTTGTTAGGGCGACCGATTCGACATGATGGGCATTTCTCTCCAGATCCTGTACGGGTGGTGGAGAGGGAATCAACGGCTGTGAATGCGGTAGTGGATACTGAAGTGCGGGCTGTGTTAGATTACATCGACAGGAATATTGACTCTGTGAAGAATGTTAGCCAACTGGTTGATTTGGTGCCACTGAGTCGGAGAAATTTAGAATTGCGCTTCCAGGCATGTGTCGGCAAGGGGATTTGGAATGTGGTGTTAGAGAAGAGAATTAATTATGCTCGTGGTTTATTGCAGAATAAGGAGGTGAGCATACAAGAAGTCTCAGAGGCATGTGGTTTCGTGAGTCTGAGGCGCTTCACTGAGATGTTCAGGAAGTTTGTTGGAATGACTCCACGGGACTTTAAGAAGCAGAACAGCTGACGGTAGTTCTGGACAGCTAGGAGAAAGCTGTGATGGGGGGCTATCAGATAGAAAGTGAAGCACGCCGCTTTTCGGCGGCATGAGTAAGCGTCTTATTTTTCTGGAGCGACACTGGTGATGGAGTGAGTCTCTTTCTCGATGATACGGACTGGTGAGCCTTCTGGGGCGTAGGCGAGTTTCGATGTGGCTAGGAGGGCCTTATCGAGGTCAGGGGTATCGGTGAAGACACGGTCGAGTGTGGACCAGACGATGTTGATTTGTTCGCGATGGATTTTGTTGTCACGTACGACGATGATTTCGTCTTTACCGTAGATAGCGGAACGTGGGATGGAGACGACTTGTTTGAGGGTGTTGGCTTGGATGCTTGCTGCGACTGGTTGGTTCATGCGCAGCGGGTGAGGTCTGTGTTCGGTATCGATGCCAAATGGGTCATTGACGCGGGCGACGACGAAGAGTTCACGGGAGGTTGGGTCGAGTTCGCCTTCGATGCGGACGATACGAGCTTCCCATTGGGTGTCGTGGTGGGCATGCAGGGCGTCAGTGAGGACGACAGGGATATGGTCGAAATCGATTTCATCGATATCAATTTTGCCGAGTTGGCGGGTTGAGAGTGGGAGGCGGACTTCGGCGTAGGAAGTGGCGTAGACTTCACCGAGTTTGGTGCCAGTGCCCACGGATTGTCCGAGACCGATATTGCGTGAACGGATACGTCCATCGTAGGGGGAACGGATTTTGGTGCGTTCGAGATTGCGTTGTGCCTTTTCGAGAGCGGCTTCTTGGGCGGCGACGTTGGCTTCGGCTTCTTTGAGTTGGGGTTTACGCAGCACGAGGTCGTTGGGTTCTTCATCGAAGCCGATGTCTTGCCAATTACGTAGAGCTTGAGCGGCGCGTGCTTGCTCTTGAGCGAGGTTGGCTTCAGCACGTGCGAGGGCAGCCTTAGCACTTGAGATTTGTGAATTGAAGTCGCTTGGGTCGAGTTCAACTAGGACCTCATCTTTTTTAACGAAGGCGCCATTCTCAAAGTGGGGGGAGATTTTTTGGATAATTCCGGAAACTTGTGGGTTGAGGGCAGTGATGGCGGGTGGTTGGACAATGCCGTGCGAGGTGAGTTCGACTTGGAAGTCTTGGGCGCTGAGTTCGAGCACGTGGGTTTGTTGGGCATTGGCGAGTGCGCGTGCAGCAGCTTTGGCTTTTCTTTGTTCTTTGGTAAGCTTGGGGCCCGCATTTTTTTCAGCATCCTCTTTTTGTGAGGCAAAGTGGTTCCAGCCCCAAGCCCCTACAGCGAGGATGAGAATGGCTGGAATGATTCGGAGGAAGCGCTGCATCTTTGTCATGAGTGTATCGGTATTTAACGAGAGAGAAAGGCTAGATTTTTCAGAGGGTGTCAGTCTTTTGCTGATTGTTGGGGATCTCACATGGGTGAGGAACGAGTCGAATACTTATTCCAAGAAAATCGAGATTGCCAGCTGAGTGGTTATTTTGCGTGGGTGGCGGCACGATTTATAAATCGAAACTGGAGCTTTTTTAGCATTGCGGGATTGTTGGAGATGGGATTAGTTCTCTAGTCAGCGTTCCACCGCACAGATATTTTCTATGACGACACCAGATACCTCATTTCCTGAAGCCAACGAGCTTACTCAGCACTTATTTGATGCTCTTAAAAAGCATCCCAAACGTATTGTTTTCACCGAGGGTCAAGATGAGCGTGTGATTCGGGTGGCTGCCCAGCTTGTTAAAATGGAAATAATCGCACCCATATTACTGGGGGACAAGAATCGCATTCGTGCGATGGCTGTGCAAATGGGGGTCTCATTGAAGTTTATCAATGTGATGGATCCTAGGAGGTCGAGCGACCTCGATCTGTTTTGCAAGCGTCTTGAGAAAGTAGAGCGATACCGCGGGCGCGTGGTGGCGGACGCACGTGAGATGATGGCTAAGCCGCACAATTTTGCTGCGATGATGCTGCAATACGGTCAGGCGGATGGCATGGTGTCAGGCAATCAGGCGAACCCAGCATCGATTTATCGATCCTTAATGCAGTTTATTAAGAAGGACCCGAATGCGCCCAAGCTTTTCTCGGTGGTGGCGATGGTGGCGCCGCATTTGAAGCATTTTGGCAGTGAGGGCATGCTATTTTTGGCGGACTGTGGGGTAAATCCTGAGCCGTCAGTCGAGGATCTAGCTGGCTTTGCCGTAGAGACTGGCAAGTTGGCAGAGCACTTTATGGGGCACAGTCCGCGGGTTGCGATGTTGAGCCACTCTACGCATGGTTCGATGCCTACAGCATCCTCAAAGCGTGTGGTAGCTGCGACGGCCTTGGCGAGAGATATGGCGCGCAAGCAGTTACTCGAGATTGAGATTGATGGCGAGATTCAGGCTGATGTGGCATTAGATTTGGCTGCCGCGGAAGTCAAACTGCAGGACAAGCGTGCGGAGAAGAGTGCTGATGTGCTTGTCTTTCCAAATTTGGATGCTGCTCATATTTCCTTTAAGCTGTTGGAGCATGTGGCTGGAGCTCAGATGTATGGCCACTTGCTTTGCGGGCTGAGTCGACCTGCTGCCCAAGTACCAAAGACGGTGACTGAGGAAAGTTTACTCGGGACCGCGGCTTTGGTGGGTGTGGAAGCGATCAAGTACCGCGATATTTATCCTGATGGGGAGATTGTCTAAGTGAGAGTGGTATTGGCAGTATTGCGGGTCGCATTGGGGGGGATCTTCTTGGTCTTTGGCCTGATGAAGATTTTGGATGCGCATGCCTTTGTTGAGAATGTGGCAAATTTCCAGATTCCACCTTTCAACGAGCCCCCATATGACATGTGGTTGGCCTACTTTTTGCCTCCCTTGGAGGTGCTGGTCGGGCTAGGGTTGATTTTGAAGCGTTGGATGGAGGGGGCTTTGTTGCTCACAGCGGGGATGTTGTTGAGCTTTATGGGAGCCATTGGCTCAGTCTGGGCGCGTGGTCTTGACGTGGATTGTGGGTGTTCGGGTGGCACAGTTGATTTGGGGGGCTATGCAAGCCACATGGTCATTCTCTTTGTGATGCTCAGTGCGACTGTGTATTTGATGATTGAACAAATGAGTGGCGAGAAGGCTGAGCTTGCTTGAGTTCGGGAATAGCTGAAATCCCACTAGTTGGGAGCGAGCTCGGGTTCGGTGGGTGGGAGTTCGGTTGCTTTCGAGCGTTTCCACGCCATGAGGGCTTCTGCAATCATCCAAAACTCGAGGATAATGGTGGAGAAACCGATGGATACGAGGAGCCAACGTTCTTGATCAATCCAAGATTGGTTAGAGCCGATGGCGGCAATAAAGATTTGGTAGAGCATCGCCCAGACGGGGAGGACGAGCATGAAGAAGGTGGGAAGGGCAATGAACCAGGTGGGCATTTTCTTCTTTCGCATCCAGAAGAGCACGACGAGGAAGGCGAGGCCTCCGAGTAATTGGTTGATTGCCCCGAAGAGCGGCCAGAGGATCATGCCACCGGTGCCGGCTGCTTTGCCGGGAGCTGCAGGGAGGGAAGCCATCCACCAAGCTACTAAGCAAGCAGCAATGGTGCAGACATGCTTGTTGGTGAGCCATGAGTTGTTGCGTTTTTCTGCGACGACTGTGCTACGCTCAGGTTCGGGGAGTTTGCTGTGTCTGAGGTCGATCCAGCAACCAGCGAGTTCTTGGACGACGTAGCGCTGGAGGCGGCATGCTGAGTCGAGAGTGGTTGCGGCAAAGGAGGCGACAAAAACGCCCATCAAGGCCTTGGCGAAAGTAGCGGAGATGCCGAGTGCTTGGAGGAAGTTTGAAGAGCCCGTGACGAAGGCATTGATTTTGGCAGCGAGGCCTTTGGAGCTGGCCCAAGTGCTGTACTGGGCATCCCAAGCCGCTGCACCCGTGAGGAATGTGCCATCTTTTGCGGTGAGGCCAAGTCCCAGACCTGCGACACAGGCGAGAATCACCAAGACTGCCAGAAAACCCTCCGTAAGCATGGATCCGTAGCCGACGAAGCGCGCATCGGTTTCGCAGCGCAGTTGTTTTGAGGAAGTACCTGAGGAGACTAGGCAATGGAAACCGGAGACTGCGCCACATGCAATGGTGACGAAAAGGAAGGGGAAAATGAGCGGGAGTTGTTTTGCGGTGACATTTTCCTCGACGGCAGGGGCAACAATTTCGAGTGGTGGACGCGTGCCGTCGATGGGGGCGCCGCCCCAGAGACCTGCGATGATGAGCCCAAGAACCACGAGTACGAGAGCTGAGATCAGTTGGAGTGAGTTGATATAATCTCTTGGTTGGAGGAGGATCCAAACTGGAAGGACTGAGGCTATATAGGAATATGCCAGAAGTACCGTGACCCAAGTCATGATGGGCCAAGCGGCTAGGGTGGCATTGAAGCTTGCCAGCCAGCCAGCGTTTCCAAAGAACACCGAGAGGTACATGAGGACTAGGGCGATAACGGAGGGAATGAGAATATTGAGCCCTCTACGGTGGACGAAAAAGCCGATGATGATCGCCAGTGGAATTTGAATGAGGCAGGGGGTGATGGACTGGGGGAAGATCCTGAATACCACAGCAATCACAAGGCCAAAGATTGCTAGGACAATGGTGAGAGCTATGGCGAGAATGAGAAGGAAGAGCAGGCGCACTCTGGGGGAAATGACGTCGCCAGCAATATCACCCACGGTTTTTCCTTTGTTGCGCATGGAGACAACGAGGGCGCCAAAGTCGTGGACGGCACCGATAAAGATAGAGCCAAAGAGCACCCAAAGGAGAGCTGGTAGCCAGCCCCACATGACAGCTAATGCAGGGCCCACGATGGGGCCGGTACCAGCGATCGAGGTGAAGTGGTGGCCGAAGACGATGCCTTTTTTGGTCGGCACGTAATCATTCCCATCTTCTAGCTCGATGGATGGAGCGACGGATTGGGTGCTGAGTTTAAAGATTTTCTGACCGAGCCATTTCCCGTAGGTATTGTAGGCGATGAGGTAGATGATGAGTGCCCCAAGGGCGATAGCGAGGGTTGTCATGTGTTGATGTAGTGTCTGAAGAGTGCGGATTGGACACAAAGGGAGGAAATTGTCCGATTCTTGGCTGCTTGCTGTAATGGGTGCATGCCAAAATACCTAGGTCAGCGCAAGTTCGTACTCAGCTGGGGCTCTGATGCCGGAGCAATGAGATACTAAAAAAGCACCTCGCTGAGGAGGTGCTTTGGAGAAGGTATGGGTAGAGGTTTCCTGTTAGAGTGAGGTCGAGAGGAGTTCTTCGATGAGTTGCTCTTTATAGGTCTTGCCTTCTGGGGCGGCATAGCCTTTGGCACAGCAGAAGGTGCTCAAGAACTTAAAGGATGCAATGAGTGCTTGTTCTTGAGCTTTCTTGGAAGGACGGGTGTACGAGCTGGTCTTGGGTGTGTATTCGCCTGTGCCTAGGAATTCATCACGAGATTCAGCTTCGATGTCTTTGTCTTTTGGAGTGTGAGTGAATTGTCCATCCATCATGGTGTAGGCGACTTCGATTTCTGCGATCTCGGTAGGTTTCACATCGAATGGGTTCTTATCGAGGACGACGATGTCAGCGAGTTTTCCGACTTCGAGGCTACCGACTTTGTCATCCAAGGAGATTTGCCAGGCCGCATCGATAGTGACAGCGCGGATCGCTTGCTCGAGAGTCATTGGTTTACGCGTTTCAGGGAATGGTTTGGATTCGTCTGGTCGTGTTGGGTCCATCAGAGTGACCGCACCTTCGACGCAGAAGAGTGGTGCCTGCATGCTTGGCTGGGTGCTTGGAACATCCGCTGAGATTGAAACGCTATTGCCTGCATGTGCGAGGTCTGAGTAGAGACCAAATTGGGTGTTTGTGCGCTCTTTTCCGAGGAGACGGTAGGCATCCTCGCGTTGGTTGGACCAATCGTTGTAGAAGTTAGGCGTCGCGTTGACTGGGATCTTAAGATCGATCGTGCGCTTGTGGTCATCTGGGTGAATCCATGTGTAATGGTGGATTGCGTTACGTGTGTCTTTGTAGCCAGCCTTGATGGCTGCTTCAAAGGCATCGATAGCGCCGCGTCCAGTGGCGCTTCCGTCAGTGTGGATGATGGTATTGAGCCCCGCCTTGTTAGCTGCTAGAGTCACGGCCTTCATGGTGACTGGGTCAATGTTGAAAGCGCCTTGTTTTCCAGTGGTGTAGGGTTCGAGGTGGGGGGATACTTGGGCGTTCCAGTTGCCGTCTGGGTGGACTTTGATGAAATCACAGCGGATTTTATCGCCCTGATATTGCTTTTGCATTTTAGCAGCGAACTTCACGAACTTTTCGGGATCCGCTTTGGCATTTTTAAAGAAGGGGACAGCCTGCACGCGCAGCTTGAGTTCCCCCTTTTTTTCGAGCTCGGCTAGCATGCCGACACTGGCTTCGAAATCTCTTTCCATGCCTCCGTGGGTGTCTTTGACGTTAGGAGTGACAATGCCTGGGTTGAGGAGGGATGTCGTGCCATTTTGGGCTGCAATGGTGAAGAGTTCATCTGCGCTTTTGCGCACCATGGTTTCCGCATCCCAAGCTCCCATATCGATGTAGGCCTGCATCCATTGGATCTCGATGGCAGCTCCGAGTGGATTTCCTTCTTTATCACGCACCCAGTAGGTGACACCTGGGAGGGTGTCTGGGGTGTCTTTGGTGATGTTGGCAGCTTTGAGGGCGGCAGAGTTGAGCCAGGCATCGTGGATGGTGAAGTCTAACAATATCGCTGGGCGATCTGGGACAACGGTATCGAGATCCTTGGCTGTAGGTGGGCCTCCCATTTTGTCTGCTACCCAGCCAATACCACGGATGACTTTCTCATCGGGGTGGGCATCGGCGTATTCTTTGATGAGTTTGAGGGTTTCCGCTTTATCTTTAGCGTCGTAGAGATTCACGCCGAGGGAGGTCCAGCTAGAGGCGATGAGGTGGTCATGGGCACTGATGAAACCAGGCATGACGGTTTTGCCTTTGCAGTCGATGGTTTTGGTGGAGTCACCGATATGGGCTTTGAGGCCAGCTTGGTCACCGACGTAGATGATTTTGTTATCTTTGACTGCGACCGCCTCTGCCCATGCTTGCTTTGGGTTGACGGTGTAGACTTTACCGCCGGAGAATACCGTGTCGGCAATAGGGGCTGCTATGAGCGTGGATGAGACCATGCTGAGCGAAGTGGATGCGAGGAGTCGTTTGTTCATGTGTGATTGATTGTGTTAGGTTAAAGGTAAGGTGCGATAGCAACATGATTTTATAACATGAATGTGACGCAGCTGAAAGTAGAACATAGTGGGTAGGCGTTAGGGGTGCTCGCTAGAAGGTGAAAAGCTAGTGTGATGCGTTGAGAAAATTGGCACGGGGAGAGAGTTCATGTTCATAGATGGAAGTTAGAATGGGAATCCGAGGCCTAGGCTCAGAGCCTGTGTGCCGTCGCCCCAAACGTAGCCTAGGGAGACTCTATGCAAGTTGTATCCGAAGAGATTATAGCCTTCATTGAGTCCAAGGCTAAGGCCGAGTTCATAGAGGGCGTCGACGCTGATAGGGTCATCAGGGGTGTTGGCGATATTCCATTCGTTAAAGAACTGTCTCCACCTGCCGTAGAGTGAAGCATTGAGTTGTTTGCCGGAGAGTTTCCATGGCAGGTCTCTACGGATGTCGGTTCCGATTTCAAAGAGGCCAAAGCTGTTGGATGAGCTCGCTTCTTGTTGCCAGCCAGCGGCCCATTGGAGCTAGCTACCGAGTTGCATTTGCCAATGGGAATTGAGTGGTTTCTTCCAGAGGGCGCGGGTGCCGCCAACGACGAGGCCGCTCCAAATATTATTTTCGAAATCGTAGCCACCACCCACTTGAGCGAAGGGTTTGAGGGTGAAGGTATCGTTTATCGGGTAGCGGTATTCTATGCCTGGGATGAAGCTGAGCGTTCCGAGGTTTGTGGGGATCCAGCGGTCGATAATGTCATCTGGGTCGAGGCTGGCATAGCCAATCACGACAGGGAGTAGGAGTCGCCATTTGTCTTCTTCTTCTGTGTCCAGCGTGTAGGAAAAGGGGAGGCGCACAGTGGTAAGTGTGGCGTCTTCTACCCGATAGACGCCAGTGCCTAACACCGCAGCATAGATGTAATTAGGCTCAGCAGGTAGGTCGTTGATAGCGTCTTGTGATAGGACTGGAATCGAACATAGCAGGTAGAGCAAAAAGTATTGGAGAAATCTGAGCATGGGTTTGTGATGGGGCGATTTTGGATTTTAATAGATCAACTTTCAGGAAGTTGAGGTTCGCGCCACATGTACCAAAGTGGTGGGGAGCCAGGGGCTACGGACTTGGAGCCTAGAATGGTGAAGCCGTGCTTTTGATAGAATGGAATATTAGATTCGTTTGAGTTTTCTAGGAAGGCGGGAATTTGCAGCGTATCACATTTGCTGAGCATGTACTGGAGGAGTTCGGAGCCAACGCCTTTGCGGGTGCTCGAAGGGGATTTACCTATGAGAAAGAGGTAGTAGTAATCTGGACGTGGCGCTGGGACGCCTTTGCTGAAGAGTAGTTGGTCAAATTTCCAGAGGATGGAAATGCCAGCGCAGCGAACGAGTTTGTAGAGAAGGGGGATGTTGAGGGGGAGGCACAACTTCTCACCCGGCTTGATCCAGAGGGCGACACCGTCGAGCTCATCGGTGAGGTAGCCTTCGCCATTTTTGAGAATGCTAGGAAGAAGGCAGTTGGTGAGGTGTTTTATGAAGTCGGGCTCTTTTGAAAACCACTGCATGAATGGATCAGAAGCAAAGGCTGCCGCGAGGATCTCTGCGGCAGCTTGTTGGTTGTTAGAATTAAGTGGCTGCATCTATTCGCCTTTGAGTTCAGCTGATGGAGCAGTGGTGTTGGCCACTACAGCGCCTAGAGTTTCACTCCTGATTCTAGTTGTGAACATGCAGCTATGAATACCAAGAACTTTGAGGTGTGCGGAGCTATGTCATTTTTAAGCCCGAAGTCTTTCAGACTTCTAGCTGATGTTTGCAACCACCCAGAGTTGGCTCTGCCACTCTGGGCTGGGTGCCGAAACCTCGATGAGGTTTGTCAACAGTCTGGTTGGGTGATTACAGCTGCATCGTTCTTAGGGAAAGTGAACAAGCAGGAGCTTACTTCTTCGTTAGATGCTCAATAATAGCGTCGTAAGCGTTGAGGTTGTAGGCGTCGAAGTAATCGCTAGCGGAGACTGGCTGTGAGGATTGTTTGATGATAGCGACGCCGCGGTGGATGTCACAATAGATCCATTGGCCGTGTACCCCGAGGGCGGTGAAAGCTTCTTTACCTTTGGCATGACGCACCCACCATTGAGCGCGATAACTCCATGGTTCTTCTGCCATTTTACCTCCGCTGCTAGGACCATCTGCAAAGGCTTTTTGGTTGCCGCCATCCGAAAGGGCTTTGATGGTCTCGGGTGCAACTACTTGTTGACCATTGAATTTACCGTCATTGATCATCATTGCTCCGAAGCGGGCGAGGTCGTAAGGGGTGGCATTGAGGCCACCACCAGCGAAGAGGGTGCCGTTCTTGTCTAACAGCACGTAGGCTTCACCATCGGTGCCGAGTTTCGACCAGAGGACGTCGTACATGTTGTCTTCGAACGACTTGTTGGTGACTCGGTTGGTTGCCCAGTTGACGACATCGGTCTTTGGTGTTTGGTAGTGGAAGATTTCGCCGTGCTTAGGATGCACTTCATCTCGTGGCAGAGTCGGTAGGTACTCATAAATGCTACTCGCATATTTTTTACCTGGTTGCTGAGGCATGAGGCCTAGGACTCCTGCATAGTGGACGATACCTGATTCAGGATCAGCGTAGTCTTCGGAGAAGCCCATGGAGTTGGTCATGTCGAGGACTTGGCCAAAGGTGGCATCGGCAAAGGCGGTGGAGGTTTTGAGTTCTGGAAGGTATTTCGATACCAGTTCTTCTTCCTTTGCTTTGCCATCTGCGACAGCCATGAGCCCGAAGAGTCCCGCAAAGGATTTGGTGACAGACATCATCTGGTGCGGATGGTTCGCGTTCATGCCATTGAGGTATTTCTCGTAGACGACCTTGCCATCTTTCACGACGAGTAGAGTGTCGGAATAAGTTTCACGCAGGTAGGTGTCCATGTCTACGGATTGATCCGTGTCTGCGCCTTTGTCGTTAGGTTTGACGACTTTGAGCGATTGGATCGCGGGATCGATGGCGACTTCTACAGGGATTGCCTCATCTGCAGCTTTGATGCCCGCACTTGGGTAGAGCTTGCGCATGTTGAGGTAGGCCCAGCGATTGCCTGGCCCTTTGAGGAGGCTAGAGCTGTCGACTATCTTATCCTTTGGAGGTGGAAAGCCGACCATGAGACCGAGTTCTTCGGCGGTGGCGTACTTGTCGGGTTCAGCGAAGCTCGTCGATGTTAGGAGAGAGCTCGTTAGAATGGCTGCTGTGAAGGTGTGTTTGAGTTTCATTGTTAGGAATTAGTTGTTGCGGAAGTCTGGGAGTTTATTTGCTTTGTAGAGGTTTGGATCGACGTTTTGCCAGGCGTGGGCGATGCGGAAGACGGTGTCGTCGGCGTAGGGTTTGCCGATGATTTGCATACCCATGGGCATGTTTTGGGAGCTGAGTCCAGTGGGGACGTTGACGACTGGGCACCAGTTGAGGACGTTCCATGGGACGGTGAGGGCGAGGATGAAGGACTTGTGCATTTTGTTGCCTTCTAACACGTAGCCTTCCTTGGAGAGGTCGTAGTCGGCTGGGACGTGTGGAGTGGCTAGGCTAGGCATGATGGCAGCATCGTAGCCTTTGGCGAAAACGGCTGCATGGATCTTGGCGTAGGTCTCGTTGACGTAGAGTTCGAAGTCGGCTGCTTGGGTGGAACCGAGTTTTGGGTTGGCTGCTTTTTTTGCGAAGTAGGCAGCGTAGGTGGTCATTTCGTCCGCGCGCTTGGCGTCGGCTGCGAGTGGGGCACCCATCGGTCCAGCGAGGACGCCGCCGATGAATTTATTGACCATTTCGGACCAATCGATCTGGAGCTCAATGTCTTCGACAATAGCGCCGAGGGATTCTAACTTCTTGATCGATTCTGCATGTTCGGCGGCGACTTCTTTTGAGAGTGGGACTAGTCCCATGGAGCCTAGGTTGGCGATGCGCATGCCTTTGATAGAGGCGTAGTCGTGAGCCATTTCCTTGCGTGGGAGAGTGGCTGGGAAGCCTGGAGTTTGTCCTGAGAGAACGTTTTGTAGTGTGACCATGTCATCGAAGCTGCGTGCCATTGGGCCTGTGCCGCTGAAGTGGCAGAGGGTGCTCTGAGATATGACGCGACCGAAAGGTGGCTTGTAGCCGTAGAGGCCATTGTAGGCACAAGGGAGGCGAACGGATCCGCCCATGTCGGAGCCTGTGGCGATGGTGCAGAGGCCTGCTGCAAGTGCACCCCCAGAGCCACCGGAGGAACCGCCGACTGCGTACTTGAGATTCCAAGGATTGCGGGTCACTCCCCAGAGCTTGGAGTAGGTGACACCACTCATGTAGAACTCAGGGACGGTGGTCTGAATGTGCAGGATGGCGCCCGCTTCCTTGAGCTTGGTCACGATCGGGTCGGCGTGATCCATCTTAGCGTCTTTGAGTAGGACGGAGCCACGAGTGACGATCCAGCCAGTGTCGTGGTGTTCGTCTTTGATGCCGACGGTGATGCCTTCGAGTGCCCGAGGGTTGCCGCTAGCATAGCGCTTCTCGGATTCCACGGCCTGCGCCATGGCTGTGTCGAAGTGGGTGTAAGTGACGGAATTAGTCTTCTTACCAATAGCTTCGTAGCGCGTGATTTGCGCTTTGAGGACATCGACTGGGGATAGCTTCTGCGCTTTGAAGAGTGGGATGAGTTCTTCTGCGGTCATGTAGCAGAGTTCTTCATCGGTGAAGGTGGCGGCGGAGGCCGAGCCTATGCCGAGGAGGAAGGCGGAAGAGGTGGCGAGGCTGAGTTTGGTGAATAGACGGCGTGTTAGACTCATAGTTTAAGGTGAGAGTTCAAGCTGATAGATCGTGATGCTTTTACCACGAATTTCACGAATCACACTAATGTTGCAAAGCTATGTGCTGAGTGTGTTAGAAACATGATTGGTGAAGATTTGTGCGATTCGTGTTTTAGAGAGATGAAGGTTTAGGTGACCTGTTCGGAGTGGTTGGGCTGGCTTTTTTGGGGGCGAAGAGGAGTTTCATGATGAGGACGGCGAGGACGAGGAGACAGAAGATGCCGTTCATGATGACGACTGGGATGAGGCCGAGTTGCCACGCATAGATTTCGTAGAGGATGGCGGAGGAAAGGTTGAGTGAGAGCATGCCCATAGAGAGGTCGTCAGCTTGTTTAGTACGCCAAGTGACGATGACTTGGGGAAGGAAGCTGAGAGCGAGAAGAATACCTGCGAGGTAGCCGATGAGTTCGTTGCTAGTCATCGGGTCAGGAGTGTTTTTTTGACCGCAGATTACGCGGATTTGACAGATTAATATTTGATGGAATTCGGATGTGGAGTGCTGGTTGGGCGAATGGGAAACAATCTGAATAATCTGCGAAATCTGTGGTTAAGCTCCTCGGTAGTTGAGAACGAAACAACCATGCCTTGAGTTGGCATGGCTGCTGGTTGATTAGGGCTGTGGTTTACTTCTTCTCCGCTGGCTCTTTGTATTCGTGATCGGCCCATTTGGGGTCGACGTAGAATGGGTCGGTGATGCCTTTCTTGCGGAGTGCCACGCCGGTGAGTGTTTCTCTTAGAATGCGCACAGCGACTTGTTTGGAGCGGTAAGTTGGGTCGGCGACAGGGTTGACTTCAACGAGTTCGACACCGACCACTTCTTTAGCGGTGGCGATGGCACGTAGCATCGGGAAGAGTTCCCGTACGGTGAGGCCGCCTGGTTCAGGTGTACCCATTCCTGGTGAGTAGGTTGGGTCGAGTACGTCGGTGTCGATAGAGATATAGATTTTATCTGGGCAGTCTTCGAGTTCTTTGAGGACGCGCTCGGTGACGGCCTTCCAGCCTTTCTCATCGATTTCAGTCATGAAGTGGTACTTCATCTTATTTTTACGCATCCACTTGAGGTCCTTGCCGCCGGGTTTTTGGGAGTTGAGACCGATTTGGATGAAGTGTTCGCCTTTGACGTGTCCTTCATCGATGACGCGACGGACCGGAGCACCGTGGGTGAGGTAGTGGCCGAAGAGGAGAGGGATGCCGTCGAAGTGGGCGTCGAAGTGGACGACGGCCACTTTTCCTTTACCGTGGACCTCTGTGATAGCAGCGACATCGGCGTACATGAGTGAGTGGTCACCGCCGACGGTTACAGGGATGGCACCAGTCTCAGCGATTTCTTTCACCATCTGATAGACTGGGAGCACAGTACGTTCACCTGAGAAAATATCTACAGGGGCATCGCCGTAGTCGACACACGTGAGAACTTTGGTGAAGTCTATATCGCCTACGACAGGGTGCGAAAGTGGTGAGATTTCTCCCCAGCCACCGACAATTTCGCCTGTGCGGACGGCTTGTGGGCCGTAGGCTGTTCCTCGTTGGCCAGTGGAAAGGTCGATAGGAGCACCGAAGAATGCGACATCGACGTCACCCGCTTTGAGATCTTCAGGACCGAGGGCTACAGGGAGGCGGAAGAAGGTTGGGATGCCCATGTAGGCGAGGCCACCGATTGCTTTTTGGATGTTGATGGGACCAGGTTCACGCTTGGGGTTGTTGTTAGGGTCGCGTCTGAGTTTGCGAAGGTCGAGGGTGGGGTCACGTTCATCGAGTGGGACGGAGGCTGGGTTTTCCTCGAGCATTTCGATGAGCGTTTTTTCTGTTTTGGGGTCAAACTCTTCTGCGTGCAGCGAGCCTGAGGCGAGTGTGTAGCCGATGATTGAGCTACTGATGATACTGAACTTTTTCATGGTCATTGTGAGTGGTTAGATTGGAGCATTATAGCACAGTGGTATAAACGAATGCGAGAGGCATTGGTTAGCGATCTGCATTTTTATGGGAAGAGGAAGCTGATGCCGATACGTGTGGTCCAGTCGGCGGCGCCAGTTGGGCGTTCGACGTTGTAGTATTGGCCGATTGAGAGGTCGAGGCCATTGCCTTCGCCGAGGTCGAAGGTTCGGCTGAGGGTGATTCCGAGTGGGACAGTCCAACGGTCTTTCGAGGCTGCTTCCCAGTCTGCGGAGATGACAGAATTGTAGGCGACGGCCATGCCGGGTACGGCCTCAATGTTGTAGTAGAGCATCGGCTGGATGGTGAGTGTATTGAAGTTTCCATCAAAGCCCCAATGGTTTCCGAGGATGCCGGCGAAAGAAAGCTCTGGGGTGAAATTGGTGGTGATGATGGCGGCGGCTCCAGCTCCCCAGCCGGGACCCTGGAGGAGGCGGTCGGTGGAGGTAGGGGCTGAGATTTGTGGTCCTAGTCCCCATTTAAAATCGCTTTCTGAATGTGGGGCGAAAAAGGTTTGGAAGATCGAGTCGCCAAGTCCCCAAGTGCTTTTGTTAGTGGGACGGTTTTCATTATCGAGGATGGGGAGGTTAGTACCAGGCTCGATCCCCATGATTGGGATGACAGCACGGGGGATGAAGGTGAAGCTTATTCTTCGAAGTCGATGGCGTAGACCGGCTGGAGCTGGAAGTTGAAGGAAGTGTCATTAGTCAGTCCGGTGTTGTAAGCGACGACGTTATCGGTCATGAGGGCTCGAATATTGGCCAGCGGGTTTTGGAGTTTTCGGGCCATTTCGGAGGCTGAGTCCTGGGCTATGACGGGGAGGCTGAAGATAGCTGAGCAGAGGGTGATGTGTTTGATCATGAAGTGTGTGATTTAAATAATATAGCGTGGCTTATATCAGGTATGTTAGTTAAAAGAAACAACAAATCGAGTCACAGAGTTGCCGCGTATCAGGCCGTCTGGACGAATCACTTCAGCAGCTGAAATTTATTTGAGCCATTTCATTTGCCCACACTAGCGAGTGTTTGGGTGGGTGTTTCGCCGAAGAAGTGTTTGTAATGTTGGATAGCACGGTTGTAGTCGGAGAATCCTGCTGAGCTTGCAGCTTCTGTCACTGCGCCTCGTGTGTGTGGCCCAAGAATCAGGGACTTTCTGAAATGATGTAAGCGTTCAATGAGGTGAAACTTGTAGGGTGAGGTGCCGCACCATTTTTGGAAGAGCCGGTAGGCGGTAGAGCTTGAGATACCGAGTTCTTTAGACATTGATGTGATAGATGGTGGGGTATCTGATTTCCAGTCTGCGAGGTAGCCTTGGATGGATTTTATGAGGGCATCTGAGTGGAGCGCTTTATGGATCGATTTGGATTTTTTTGAGGGGGAGAAACAATCGAGGATGGGATTGAGGTGCTGGAGGATTTGCTGGCGCCAGTGACTGAGTTCGTTAGGTGAGGGGGAGAGCATGGATTCTAATTGTTGGCTCATATAAAGCGCTAGCTCGAGGAGTTTTTCTCTGTCTGAGCTTGCGATAGCAGCAATAGGGTGCGCTTCGGTGGGCGGTATGGACGATGAGAGCATGCGATGGTGGATATCGACAGTGAAAGCTTCAAAGCCTATCGGTGCGGTGTAATGAAGAGTGGAACCTGGCAGTAGAAGAATCGCGTTGGATGTGTCGAGTTCACGACATTGGACTATTGCTGGTGGGGTGTCAGTGAGTGGAAGAGTGAGAGAGAGGCCTGGGGATTTTCTCGTTTGGATAGCTTGCACCGAAGATGCGAAAGAGTCCCAACAGAGAGCGATACCCTCTAAGTCGATGCGTTTTTCGGTGAAGGAGAAGGGACCGGCTGATAGTTGGCGGCATTGTGTGTTCCAATCGGGGCCAAATGCTTCTGCGTATGCTTCGATAGAACTGGCTTCAAAAATAGTGGTGAGAGAGGGCATCCTGAGAAAGGTGTAGACTAGGACGAATAGGGGAGGATGTGCACGCTCAAAATATGAGAGGAATCGTCTATCAACAATTTGTTAGGACTGATAGTGTAGTGGACGTTTATTTATTTATTTATAAGCTCAAACCTACAACAATGATGAATAGAAAGAATCGAATTTCGACAGGTCTGCTTTTGTGTGGTGCTTTCCTTGCAAGCTATGGGGCGGGTGATGCCCAGATTCACAAAGATATTGTGGCTAAGGCTCCGAAGGAGGAATTAGTCCCGATGCCGCATATGGATCTAAAGGACCCCGAGTCGGATGAAAATTTTACAGGACAAGGCGACGAATGTCTGGCGCAGTGAGCGCGACCCTAAACGTAATCCAGAGAGGACACCTGGTCCTATTGACATTCAGAGGTATGACGTGCAGTTAGAGCCTGTTGGTATCAAAACCTTTTTCCAATTGCCTGTGGCATTGGAAAAGAAGGATTTGGTAGCAGGTCAGGTGGATGTGGCTATCTTTGGGGCGGCGACAGCCGCATTGCCGCACTCGGCAGGCAACATGTGGGCACCAGCGGAGATACGCTATACTCGGGACTGGGGGGCGTATGGAGATCCGAAGTTTCCTTTGAGTTGGATTGAGTACGAGACCTTGTTAAATCCATTTGAGAATTTAACAGCAGTGGATTACGGCGATGTTGGGTTAAATCCGTATAACCAAGTTCACACTTTAGAAGAAATTCGCAGGGTCACACGTGAGGTTGCGTCCACTGGGGCCATTCCCTTTGCAGTGGGTGGGGACCATTCGGTGCCTAATGCCACGTATCGCGGGATTGTCGATGTTTATGGGAAGAAGAAGGTTGGGTTTGTGCACTTTGATGTGCACCTTGACCGAGGAACTGGCAAGTTTGGGGCTTTCTATCATTCAGGGAGCTACATGAACATGGCTGTCGATGAAGGTTTGTTAGACGGTAAGCATGTTGTGCAGTTTGGTATGGGCAGTCCTGCATTTGGCGAGGATCTCTATGATGAGATTCTTGAGGAAGGCGGGAAGGTGTATCACTTACATGAAATTCGCAGAGATGGAGTGGATGCTATTTTTGCGAAGATGTACGAGGACTTAAAGGATGTGGAACTGGTCTACGTGTCATTCGACATTGATGTGTTTGATATGTCGTATGCGCCAGGTACTGGTTCGAGTGAGCCGACTGGAATGACACCCAACGAGTTGTTTCCGCATTTACGGAAGTTTGCAGCTACGAAGACGATTGTTGGGTTAGACTTGGTTGAGTTCAATCCATTCTACGACAATAAAGGTCAGCAGACAGCACGTTTGTGTCGTCGTGTGATGCTGCAGTTTCTCACAGGGATTTCGATGAAGAAAAAGGGCATGGACCCTAACTATATCAATCCTCGTGTGAGTGGTAAGCCATAGAGAATTAGGCTTGGTAGATGAAACATTTGGACCGCTAAAGTGACGAAAGGTTCGAAAGACAGATCTGATGAAATTGCCATACTAGCGGAGCCTTTTACCACGAATCTGGCGAATTGCACGAATGGAGAACCACAGGCTCTGTGAGGCATTAGGAATTATTTTTCGAAAAAAAGATAGAATGAGAAGAGAGGTGAGGCCGCGCCATGGTTGCTGGTAAGCTCATGGCTCATA
>NZ_JBHUJB010000050.1:0-30227 GCF_042683245.1 Rubritalea tangerina | reverse complement strand
AAGCCTATCCGACTTTTCCTGACTACTTTAAAACACCGAAAAACCGCTTAAGTCCGTGCCATTCCAGCCAGTCTATTTATTGATGAGCATGAAGGTGAAGAATTCTACTTTGTTAGGGGAATACTTTCAGGCGGTGGGAGGGATGTTACCGAAATACGGGATTGAACTTGTGTCAACGGGGACGAGCACGGTGACGGTCCTTGAGGGGAGCTGGGACCACCAGAGAACAGCCTTATTGAAGGCACCGACACGTTCTGCTTGGTTTGCGTTTTATGAATCCACGGAATATGAAAGCATCAAGCCAATGCGGGAGAAGGCGGCCGAATCGATGGTTGCTCTCTTTGACGGGCTAGATTTTAGTATGTAAGGTGCCGATCGAAGTTTGATGGAGGGGGGGAGATCTTTGATTTTTAACTATTTTAGAGTTACTCGAACATTCTGGTGAGGGGTTCGGCTTGACGGTTGAGCATGAAAATCTCGTTCGATTCTTTATCGATGATCATTTTGAATGCTGAGGCTTCAGAAGTGACTTTGAAGGTGATGATGGAGCCATCGACGGAGTAACGAGCATCGAACTGAGCGACTTGGCCTGGGGTATCGGTTTCGGAGCTGATGGTAGCGGATCCGTCGGGTCGGAACTCCCACACGTGGCGTCGGTCGCGGAAGTGGTTGACCCACTTTCCTAGGTAGTCCGAGGCTTTGGGCATTGTGGGGCTGACGACAAGGAGGTCACCGCGGGTGGGCTTGTTATGGTTGCGAGGGGTAAAGTCGACTTGGACGGACCATTCAGCGGGGTCATTGATGGCATCAGGGACTGTGACTTGGTAGGTATTTTTTCGGGTATAGACGGCTTTACCGAGGCGCCCGCTGTGGGTATCTGAATCGACGATGGCACCATCTTTGAGGAGGTGGACAGCAGCGATTCCTATGGAGGAGGTGTCGTCGAGTTTACGCAGGGCAATAGTGTGGGTGCCAGCTTGATTGATTTGGTCGGTAATATCGAAGGTTTTCGAGGTGGGGTCTCCTGTGTGGTGTGACCACAGGTAGGTTTTGGAGGGGAGAGTGCGATGGATATCGATGGAGGAGATAGAGGTCGATTGGATCCCTGTATCGAAGTCGTGGAGTAGAGCTTCTCCTGTGTTGAGAGTTTGGGTGGTATTTGCGGCTTGTAGTTCGACGCTGCCTTGGAAGACGCCGAGTTTGGTAAGTTCCCCGGGTTTTACTTCGACGCCGAACTGGGTGCCGAGGTCTACGATACGGCCTTCAGGGTAATCGAGTGTGTAGCCTGTTGCTTGTGGAGTGATGAGCACTGAGCATTTGCCTTTGCTTATGTTTCCACTGTTAGGTCCAGTTGATTGGTAGTGTGCTGGACCTTGGACAATGACTTCTGCACCGGAGGGATGACGGAGTTTGAGGTGCCCGGAGAGGATGTTGACTGTTTGGGTGTCGGAGCCTTTAGGGGAGGGGCCATTCCACTCGACATTTCTGGAGGATAGAATGGTGAAGTTGTTCGGCGCTTGTTGGGCAGCGATAATGGGGCCGTCAGGAGTGTGTTTGTGCTGGACGTAGAGAGTGAAAGCGATGGCGGCAGCGGCGGCTAGAGAGAGAGGGACGGCGAAGCGGATGAGAGGGGAAGGTTTGGCGGTGACGAGTTCGGGTTGGGTTTCGACACAGGAGTAGAGTGCCTGTTCTTGCTGCATGGCACGGAGGTAGTGGACACGTGCTGAGGGTGTTGCAAGAAGGTTCTCGAGCTCACGGCACTCTGCATTAGTGAGTGACTGGGGGCTGAGGATTTTATCGATCAGCAGGTCGAGTTGTTGGAGAGTGGAAGCATTCATGACTTGGCATCGATACACATACGCAGGGTTTTGCGGATACGTGAGATCGCTTTATGGAGAGCGCTGGGGGTGCGGTTAGAGTCTTGTGCGATTTGGGTGAGGGAGATGCGGTGGAGGTAGTGTTGTTGGACGAGTTGCTTATCTTTGACTTTGAGGGTTGCGAGGCACTTGGCGAGAAAGTGGTAGCGTTCATCATCGGAGTCGCAGAGTTCTACGGCATCATGACTAAGCTGTTCGAGCATGGCATCGGAGAGGTGTGCGTGGGTGTTGCGTTGGCGGGCTCGGATACTTTCTTTAATACGAAGGTAGGCGACACGGAATGCCCAGGCTTTGAAATTGGTGCCAGGGGTGTATTTATCGAGGTTCGTGACGAGGTAGGCATTGGTATTTTGGAGGATATCGTCGTAGTCATTGGCATTGCTTGTGAGGGAGATGATGTAGCCTCGCAATGGCCCTTGGATGCCGGCGAGCAAGGAGCTAGCGGATGCCTGTGGTGCGGCATCAGCATTGGCGGTATGGCTGCTGGTGCTTGGACGATAGTCGGTCATCTTAGCTAATGAGATAGCAGTCATGGCGTGCCTGTGCAAGGAGTGGGACTGGTGCAGTTCATATCTGGATAGAATGTGAGGGTTCCAGAGCAGAGGACAGAGGGGTGGGGATACTGACGAAAAAAGTGAGAAAATGTCCCAAAAATAAAAAGTGGCAGAAAAGTTGTCAGGATAGGAGCGGTGGCGGCCTTTGATAGGTAACTGATCGTGGCAGGGCTCTTCAGGGGGGTATCTGATGCAGGGAGTCCTGCCATGGTTTAACACACCTACGAAACAAAGAGGTCCCTTGTTCTTAGAGTGGCGCTGGGCATGTTGGGGTAACATCTACATGCAGTGGATATCAGCTCAGTCCGCTTCAAGAACGAGGGGCTTTCTTTGTTTTAAATGGGGGGGATTGAGGGGAATGATAGATCAGGGAGTCTTGACGACGACCCTGAAGAAGCAGCGGGTATCGCTGTGCGATAGGGAGTGCTGGAGCGTGGCTTGGGACCCGTCTCCGAGGTAGGAGGATAGGTCCTGCCAGGTTTTGAGGTCAGCACTTTTTTGGAGGGTGTAGTTCACCCCGGCTTGGGTGGCCCAGAGCAGTGAGGCTTGAGTTCCTTGGATGGTAAAGGAATCGAGTTTGAAGACTTGGGGTTCTACGTTGAATGATACTCTGTTAGAAACTTCTGTATAAGAATCATTCGTAAAGAGTGAGAGGTAATATGCGCCGATGGGGAGGTCTTCGACGACTGTGACATCTCCAGCCGGGCGGCCATCGACGTAGACATAGTTGAGGAGTTCGCCTGTACCGGGTTCTTCACCTTGGCGGTAGACACCGAGCCAATCTTTAGGATTTGCTGGGCCGTTGAGAAAGGTGGCTAGGATGTCTTCACTGTGGTGGTAGGTGGTTTTAGGCAGTGTGAGAGTAGCGATGCGTTCACCGAGTTGGAATGCGAGTCTGTCGCTGATCTTGATGTTACCTGAATTGGCTTGGACCACGGCGAAGTAGTAGCCTTTATCGAGTGCTGTGATGGGCCAAGATCCTTGGGCAGAGGTGAGGGTGTATGCGGCAATGGGGGTGTCAAGGCCTGGGGTCATGCCTGCGCGGTAGAGTTTGAGTTGGTTCCCGGCGACATCTGCATTGGAGAAGTTGATGGTGACGTCTTCACCTTGGTCGTATTTATCTTTGCTTTGGCTGAGGTTTGTACGGTTACCGTGGTAGAAGGGGACCCGTGGGCTGAGTTCTGAGTAGGCATCATTTTCGAAGAAGCCGAGGAAGTACTCGGCACCGACATCTAACTTGCCTGCGGTATTGAGTGTGAGGTTGCCTGCTGGTCCTGAGACGTAGCTCCAGGCTGTGGATGCTGGTCCGCCTGGTATTTGGCCTTTCTTGTAGAGCCCGATCCAATCTTTGGCATTGCCAGGTCCTTGTTCGTATTGGACGAGGATATCTGTGTTAGGTGCGAGGACGGGAGAGGCTATTTGTAGGCTTGGGTTTGCGGCATTACTGCCCGTGATGGTGAAAGTGTAGGGGAGCGACCATGCTGACCAGGTGGCATTGCGGTCGCGGTGGCGGGTGCGTGCATAGTAGGTACCATTGGGTAATGCCGAGGCTCCGAGCTCGTATTGGGTGATGTCCTTGCCTGCGTGGATATCAACGGGAAGGTAGTCTGGGGCGCCTGTGTCTCCATAGAAATTTTCGAAGTCGACGACGGTATCGATGTTTGTGCTTGAGAAGTTTGGCACAGTGGAGACTTGGTATTGGACGCTATTGAGGAGTTCGTCAGTGGAGGTGCTGTATGGTGACGAGTTGAGTGTGTATGGTAGACTCAGCGGCGAAGTGTCAGAGTTTGTGAGGCTAGGAGTATTGGGGGCGGCTTTGCCTCGGATGCGATGGAAGCGGTCGACTTCTTTACTATTGTAGATCCATCGGTTGTTAGCTGGGAGGAGGCAATGGGCTTCAGCATAGCAGGTGACTTCGGCCTTTTGGGTGGCGGGGTCGGCAACTAACAATTGCCAGGTCCAATTATTGATAGATTTTTGGACATCATCGTAATCGGCTTCTCGACCGGACTGTCCCCAGTATTGATCCCACGCGGAGCCACCTGAGATGATGTGGTAGTTCGGGGCATCTTTGACTTGGCCACGGTGGTAGATATGGTGGTGGGCGCCGATATTGAGGAAGTGTTTATCGGTTTGGTTAAGGATGGGCATGGCGGTGTTACGCATCCAGCTAGAGATATCGCCGAGGTATTGTTCGGCTTGGTAGGGGCGGTGGCAGATGCTGATGAGCCAATCGACTGAGGAGTCAGATTTAGCGGCGTTGGTAATGGACTGGATCCATTGGGTTTGGGTGGCGCTGTTTCCGAGTTCACTATTGGTATGGACGAAGACAAAGTTGGCCATTTGGTGTGAGTAGTATGAATCACCGTCGGGGCCAGGGATACCATTGTAGTCGACTTCTTCGTAGCGGAAGAGTCTGCGGTAGCGGTTGAGTCCGGAATCTCCGTAGGTTTCATGGTTTCCTACGGAGGTCATGATGGGGACATTCGGGCTGATAAGCCTTGAGCAATAGAAGTGGAGGTGACGCCATTGGTTATTGTTACCGTAGTCGACTTGGTCACCGGGCATAACGACGACATCGATGATTTCTTCGATCGGTTTATTTTGGTGGAGGGCGCGAATTTTGGTGACTGCCCGTTCCATGAGTTTTTCGTATCGATGGTATGGATCGTTAGTGGATTCTTTTTCTACGATTTGGTTATCTCCGATGATGAGAGCTCTGAAGGGGGAGGTGGTGGAGCCTAGGGCGGGTGCGCTGCGGAAGCGGAAGGTGGCGGAGGTCGCATTTTCCGTGCGTACTCGATAATAGTAGTAGGTGTTAGGAGTGAGGTTTGTGAGCTTGGCTGAGTGGTAGTGGTAGTTTGAGCCAAGCACATCGACGGAACCGGTGACTGTGGTGTTAAGGGCATCTGGGCTGGCACCGAAGTCGATGAAGGTTTGGGAATCGGCATCGCTCCACCAGGAAACCCAAATGGAATCGGGACGGGGTAGGTGGAGGTAGGGACGGAGGCCTGAGGGGGCACCCACAAAGGGGAGTGGGTTGGCAAAAATCCATTGGCCTCGGAGGGTGAAGGCTCCGAGAGAGGCCCCTGAAATAAGTTTGAGGAAGGTGGAACGGTGCATGATGGGAGCATAGCCTGACGATTTTCCCCGCGCTCTGGGCAATTTCAATGAAGATGTGGCATTTCCGACTTCTTAGGATGGGTTCTCGACAATTGGGCAAAAGAAAGGGAGCCTATCGAGCGTAGTAAAGCGGGTTTATGGACAGGCAAAATAAGAGCTGGTTGCACAATAAGTTAGGTGACTCCTCAGATGGGGTGCTAACTTTATATGCGGTAGTGGCAGCATTCATCACGTATTTTGCGATGTATGCGTTTCGCAAGCCATTTGCGGCGGCGGCTTTTGAGGGGGCGGTATGGTTTGGGGGTGAGGTGAGTATTAAGGCGGTGTTGGCATCGTCTCAGCTGATTGGCTATGCGCTATCAAAGATTGTGGGTATCAAGGTTTGTTCGGAGCTTGATCACGCTAAGAGGGGGGTGTTTTTGGTAGGGATTATTTTGTTAGCGGAGTTGAGTTTGCTTTGCTTTGGCTTGGTACCTGATGACTGGAAGTTTATTGCGATTGGTATTAATGGTTTAGCGTTAGGCTTGGTATGGGGCGTGGTGGTGACTTTTTTAGAAGGGCGCAAGACCTCTGAGATCATGCTCGCTGGCTTATCTTGTGCGTTTATCATGGCGAGTGGTGTGGTGAAGGATTTTGGACGTGCTGTGATGGCAGGGAGTGAGGCGACGTGGTGGCACGGCACACCGGTTCTCAGCAGGTATTTAGTGGAATGGTATGGGCCGGTGAGCGAGGGGTGGATGCCCTTTGTGGTGGGGCTTCACTATTTGCCAGTATTCGTGATCGCTGTGATTTTACTCAAGCAGCTTCCTGCACCAAATAAGTTAGACATTGCAGAGAGGAGTGAGCGCAAGACGATGAGTGGTGCTGAGAGGGGGCAGTTTTTCACACGCTTTGCGGGGGGGATCTGCATGCTATGCTTCATTTATTTATTCATGACCGCGTATCGAGATTACCGGGATACGTATCAGGTAGAGATCTTTGGCTTGTTAGGCTATGAAGCGAGTGCTGAGAACAAGAGTTTGTTGGGGAATGCTGAGATGATAGTGGCATTTGCGGTGACGATTGGTCTAGGAGCCTTGTATTGGTTACGGCATCTTTTTCATCAGCATGGTTTGGTATTGGTCTGGGGCTTTATGACCTTGGGGATGCTAGCGTTAGGAGGGGGGACTTTATTGTATGACAGTGGGATGGTGTCAGGATTCACGTGGATGGTTCTGACTGGTGTTGGGGTGTATTTGACCTACGTTCCTTTTGGTTCGGTGTTGTTTGATCAGATCATAGCATCGACTCGCTTTGTGGGGACTGCAGTCTTTGCGATCTATCTGTGCGATGGGGTGGGGTATATTGGGACGGTGGGTTTGTACTTTGTAGGGGACTTGTTATTTGGTGAGATGAACAAGTTAGAGTTTTTCCATCATTTCACGCATTTACTGACAGTGGGTGGTTTACTGTGTTTATGTGGCAGTTATTTGTATTTTAGGAAGTGTGCAATGCTTGGTGAGATGGAAGCTGAGGTGGAGTCTCAGAAGGTGCTTAGAGCAGGCGAGTGAGGGAGGAAGTAAGGTTATTGCTTATGTGAGAGACTTTATTTGAATGGGCATTTGGGGGGATGCGGTTGGCTGTCATGATGACTTGCATGCCTGCGGCGTGGGCGGCAGCGACACCATGGTTAGAATCCTCAATCGCCAGGCATGCTTCAGGAGCTACCTTCAGTCTTTCGGCGGCAAGGAGGTAGATATCTGGTGAAGGTTTTCCGGAAGTGACTTGGTCACCGGCAGCGACGGCTTGGAAGTAATGATGGATGCCGGTACGTTTGGTGAAGTCGAGGATGTCGGTGAGGTAGCTTGAGGAAGCGATGGCCATAGGGATATCGCGTTTGTGGAGCAGCTCGAGGACGTGAGGGATATGGGGCATGAAGGGGATGCCGTCATCGAGGGTGAATTGCTGGAGGAACTGTGGCCAATCGCGTGAGAATTGTTGGCAATCGAATTTCGCGTTTAGTGTGCGAGTGAGGAATTGTTCAATATTTTCGTTGGTGGTTCCAGCGAGTTGGCTGAAGTAGGTTTCCTTGGTGAGGTCATAGTTTTGCTGAGCCAGGGCACTTTGGAATGCGCGGTAGTAGACGATTTCGGTATCGAAGAGGGTGCCGTCCATATCGAAAATGACTGCAGCGACTGGTAGCTTCATACAGGGGTACTTAGAATGGATTATGGCTGTTTTGCTAGTGAAAAAGCCAGAGAAGCCCAGAGTCAGGCTGAGAACGGGATGGTATCATAGTTCCTATGATAAAGCGAAGATTGGGGGGCAAAAAAAGATGGCATGGTGGTATTTAGCGGCAGCAATTTTTTGTGAAGTGGTGGCGACTCATGCTTTGAAAGCGACTCAGGGGATGGGGAAGTGGGGGGCGGTTAGTTTGGTGGTTCTGGGGTATGGCGCTGCATTTTATTTTCTGTCATTGGCATTGCGTCAGTTGCCATTGGCATTGGCGTATGCGGTATGGTGTGGTGCTGGGATTGTGTTAGTAGCAATGGTTGCGTGGTGGTGGTATGGCGAGGCGCTGAGTGCACAGGGGATATTAGGTATAGGGCTGATTTGTACAGGCATTGCGGTATTGAAGTGTGCGAGTGTTTCTTAATGATCGAAATTGCCTAGTGAATTGTCGTTATGGTGCGTAGATAGATGAGGGTGTGGTGATGCATTTTTAGGCTGCAATGAAATTACTACACACAATGACAACGTGCCTTGGGGCGATAGCGCTGCAGGCTTCTGCTCAGACATTGAGCATCAATAGTACGCAATTCACGAGCCCGGATGACATCGAAGTGTCCTGGAGCTCTGGGCCGGGAAATGGCAAGGATTGGATTGGGCTTTACCCAGCGGGGGTGACTCCGGGAGCGCAGGCGTCCACTGATTGGTTGTACATAGGCGGGACACAGACATCGAAAAAGAAAGGTCCTAAGAATGGTTCGGTAAACTTTACTGGGATTGCCTTAGCGGACGGTAATTATAATGCTTACTACCTGAGTGATGACAGCTTCAATGTCTTAGCAGGACCTGTTAGTTTCAGTGTTCAATCAAGTCCAGGAGGGGGGAGTGCGTCGATTAGTTTAAGTGGGGAAAGTTATGACTTTGATGAGACTATCGATGTTCAATTTAGCAATGGTCCCGGCAATGCGACGGACTGGGTAGGTCTCTATTATGCTGGTGATGTGCCGGTACAAGGGTCACCAGCTCTCCTGTGGAAGTACACCAATGGGACGCAGAGCGGGGGCGGCAGCGCGACGAATGGAACTGTAAGTTTTAGCACACCGGGGTTACAGGTTGGAGATTACCACGCTTACTTTTTTGAGAATAACGGTTATAACGTGTTAGATGGGCCTGTATCATTTTCTGTGGTGGGGACTGCAGGGCCAGCGGTACCTGAGTGGGTGTTATCAAACTTTGAGAAGGTTCACGGTGTGGTCGGAGCGGCATACAGTGGGAAGGTTGGAGCCTATGCATCTGATCCTGATTTAGGTGACACATTAAGTTTTGCGATAGTGAGTGGGCCAAGTTGGTTAAGTTTGGCAGCGGATGGGGGGCTGAGTGGGACTCCGGCAGCGAGTGACATAGGTACTAACACCTTCACGGTGAGTGCCACAGACTTGGGAGGCAACAGTGCCACTGCGACTATGGAGATTGAGGTTTTTGCTAGCGGTCAGGAAGTGGTGGACGAGATTAAGGTTCTGAGTTTCAACCTATGGCATGGGCTTGGAAAGATAAACTACGGTCACCGCAAAGGGATCGAAGCGGTATTGCTATCAGGTGCGGACATTATTGGCACTCAGGAGACTGTGGATAATGTGAGTGGCTCAGGTGTCTACCAGGCTCAGCAAATTGCTGAAGAGTTAGGGTGGTATTACAGTCCAGCAGGAGCTGGTGATAGTGGGATTGTGAGTCGTTATCCGATTGAGAGTGAATTCACTTCAGGCATAGCCAATGGGGTTAAGCTCAACCTTACGCAAGACAAGTCGAAGCAGGTCATTCTTTATAACTGTCATTTGGATTACGTGTATTATGGACCTTATGAGGCGCATGCATCTGGATCTACGGCGCAAAAAGTTCTTAATGAGGAGAAGCGTTCGCAGAGGGATGAGGAAATTGCTGTGATTATCAATGGCATGACGAGTGACTTGAACAACGCTAACAACATTCCTGTGATCTTGACTGGGGACTTCAATGCTCCATCACACTTGGACTGGACAGAGGCGACGAAGTCATGGCATGGGGGAGTTGGGTATGTGGCTTGGCCAACGAGTTTAGCATGCACAGATGCTGGACTCATCGATAGCTTTAGAGCGATGAATCCGAATCCGGCACAGGTACGTGGTGACACGTGGTCACCACTACACGGGGGAACTGAACCGCAGGACCGGATTGATTTCATCTACTACAAAGGTGGGGGGCTGACACCGACTGCATCTAGCACTTTCATGACAGCAGTAGAGGTGACAGTAGGAGCGTGGGGGAGTGATATCACACCTGCGCTAAACAACACTTGGCCATCTGATCACGCAGCTGTGCTTACAAGTTTTAGTGTCAACTAATTGAGGAACATGTGTGTACGGGCTCCTGAATAGGAGCCCGTTTTTTGTCTGATGAAATTTGGAATTAAAGCGTTGGTTGCTATGAATGTGGCAGTGATGGGGGTGAGTGAGGCGCAGACGATTGAGGTGGCTTCGGGGGTGTTTTTTGTTGGTGAAGCAGTTCAAGTGGAATGGAAAGGTGGGGGTGGTCTAGAGGACTGGATTGCACTCAATCCACGAGGAGTAGCTCCAGGGGAATTCAAAGCGTTACAGTGGTGTTATCTGAATGGTTCTCACATTCTTCCTGAGCGTCTGGGGAAATCGGGGCTTGTAAAGTTTAGTGGAGTTAGGCCAGGTGAGTACGATCTCTATCTTTTAGGTGATGGAGCTTATGGGATAGTTGATGGGCCAGTAGTGGTTCGGGTGGCAGAGAAGACGCAAGTTAAGGTGTCGGTGGAGGTGAAGAAAGCGGGTGTGGAGGTATGGTTTGAGAATGCGGAAGCGGGTTTGAACGACTGGGTGGGGATTTATGCGCGCGGGCAGGTACCGGGCAAGGGAAGGCCAGCGTTACACTGGAGTTACACCAACGGCACTCAGCTTGCTAATGGTGTGCGACGCAGTGCGGGAAGTTTGTCCTTTCCTGACTTGATCAAAGATGGTGCCTATGTGGCCTATCACTTTACGGGGGAGGGGTATGGATTGATCTCTAAGCCGGTGGGTTTTTCGATTGGTGGAGAAGTAGAAAGAAGTGAAGAAGTAGAAAAGGGGGGGAGGGCTGCTGGGAGGGCGTCTTTGATTTCAGTGGGGGGAATTAGCATTTCACTGACGAGAGGGTGACTGTGGAAGAGGTTAAGCACTAGGTGTTAGGGTAGTCAAAATGTTGGATGAATGGGTCTAGTATTTCGAGCACGGGATCGAGTTGTTGGGCATAATTTTTCCAACGCCCTGAAGCATTTGAGTAGAGTGGTCGGGTGACATCGTGGTGTGAGGGGGTACTGATGACTGACTGGCGTGAGCGTTCTTTTTCTGAGAGGATTTCTGGGAGCCATTTTAGTTGAAGGAACTGGCAGATAGTTTGGGTTGTTTCATTTGGTCGTGAGATGAGTGCTTCATATTTTGACTCGAGGCTAGCTTGCGGGAGCATGGGCTTGAGGTGAAGCCAATGGCGCATGGTGTCTGCGTAGAACTGGGCGCTTTCTTTGAGTGTGGTGGCGGGGGCGCTATTCCAGTTGAGAGGCACCATGGTAAAGAAGTAGCTTAAGATGGTGTCTCTCGGGTCTCTTATCGGCATGAGAATTGGAGCTTGTGGGAAGAGTCGGATGGCAAGGGGGAGATCGGCAGTGAGTAGAGGGTCTTTTTCTATTAGGTGATGACTGGGTGTATAGGATTTTCCCAGCCAGGCGTTAGTCATCTGGAAGTAGGCTTTTCTACCATCCTCAATTTGTTCAGTATCGAAGTGAGAGATTTCATCAAATGCGCTGGCGGTGTCGGGGGCTTGGTAGACGATGGGGTCGATGAACTGGCTTCTCAGAATGCCGGTTTCATCGGTGGTATGGCAATCGGGGTGGATTTGGAGAATCGATTCTAGCAAGCTTGTTCCGCTTCGTGGGAAGCCCGCCATGAATATGAGCTTCGATGGTGGTGTTAGATTTTGCCAACTTTTGAGGGTAGATATTGTGATACGCTTTGTAAGTTCCCATTGTCGTTGGCGGATGGCATAGGATTGTTGGAGTGCGGGGGTGGTTTGTGGGAGAAGTTGTTTTTTTGCGAGTGTGAGCTGGGTGTAGGCGTTTTCAAACTCACCGAGTTGATCTAGGATCTTTGCGAGTTCGTAGCGGAGGCGCCAGTCGTCTGGGCTTTGGTGTGATGCGAGTTGATGAGTGAGGAGGTCGTGAGCGGCACTGAGTTGGTTTTGGTTCCGCTGAATTTTCGCCATGATATGGACGGCTCTTGGGTGGTGTGGGTTGAGCTGGAGGGCGGAGGTGGCGGCATGAGCAGCATGGTGGTACTGGCGGTTACGGTCGTAGGCGCCGGCGAGCATCGTCAGGGTTGAGGCGTCAGTGGGCGCGAGGGTGGCTGCTTTTTTGAGGTGTTGAATGGTTTCTGAGTACGCTCCATTGTCGAAGAGTTGCTTGGCAGCCTGAAGGTGCGGGGTGGGAGAAGTGAGCGGGAGGGTAAGCAGGGTGGCGTAGTGTTTTTTGGCGGCTTGGATATCATAGTTGGACCAGAGGATCTGGGCGCATTCCATCCGCCACTCTACTTTGTTAGGGTGGGCTGCTATGGCATCTTGGTAGGCGGCGATGCCTTCATGGAGGAAGCCATCGGTGATGAGTTTACGTGCGGTAGCGATCATGGAGCGGTCTCAATAAAAAATTCCCTCTAGCCATCCTAGGCGGACAACTAGAGGGACAACATATGAAAAAAACGAATCTGGTGGGATTTATTTTCTACGGCGGCGCATGGCCATGGCACCGACGCCGAGGCCGATGAGTGCGCTTGTGCTGGGTTCAGGGACTGCGGCAGCGGAGACTTGGTCGAGTAAGAGGTTATCGACGGCGACGTAGCTTGCTGTGCCGGAGTTGAGCGCGAAGGTGAGAGTGAGAGTTTCACCTGAGGCACCTGTGACATTGGGGCTGATGGTGTCGCGTCCACCGGTGGATCTGGTCCAATTGCCAGAGGCTAGGAGTCCACTGCTAGAGCCGGTAATTGACCAATCGACGTCCATCGTACCTCCGCCGGCCCATTCATCGAGGTCGAAGGAGATGATTTGAACTGCATTGCCGGTGCTTGTGGCAAAGTTCCAGCTAGCGTCATGTTGATCGAGTTGGGCGACGGATCCACGTCCATCCCAGCCATTATAGAATTGGGTTTGTCCGGCAGCTTGCCAGCTAATATCGATGTTTGGAGTGCCAGTGAATTCACTACCATTAGATACAGTGAATCCAGTGCCATTGACTGTGGCATTGTCACCATAGGTGTCGGCGATGTTCTCATTGTTAGAGAAGCCATCGAAGGTGAAGAGAGTAGCCGCAAATGCCGAGGGAAGGAGTGAGATACCACCGACGACGAGGTAGGGGGTCCACTGCGTGCGTTTAGATTGCATGATTGTTATTATTTCGGGTTGTAGGGCAGATTCTGTAGTGTTCTGCCACTGAACAGATTAGGGGGGAGGTGAGCTAGGGGGTATGGTCATTTTGGCTAATTGGGGTGCCATTTGGACAAATGTGTCGACCTGACATGGGATCTCCCTTATTTGGTTGGGGATGAATGCGCGTCCCACAATAGGAGTAAGATTACCGGTATGGGCTGGTTCGACGATACCCGTGTTAGAGGGTGTAATGAACTACATGCGCACTCATGGGTTATGGCGGATAGTGACTGAGAATGATTCTTATGGTGAGATGGAGGCGGTAAAGATAGGGGTGGGGTGGGAAGGAGATGGTGTGATTTTATATCGGGCAACGCAGGAAGAGTTAGACGATTTTAAGGAGCGTGGGGTAGCGGTTGTGTTGTTGAGCTCAGAGGGACCTGGAGCGGGTGTTTCGAGGGTTTTACCTGACAATTTAGCAGCGGGGAGGATGGCGGCTAAGCATTTGTTAAGCTTGGGGGTGAAGCATTTTGCCTACCTTGCGCGGGGTGAAACTTTTTACAAAGAACAGGAGTTTGCTCCGGGTATTCGGCTTTATGCACGGGAGCGGCTTGCTGGGTTCAAGTCGGGTTTAGAGGCGGCGTCATACGAGCCACAGGTGCATTATTTGCCGGGATACCCGCTTTGGAAGGAAGATACTTGGAGAGAAATCGAGCAGACGGTGGGGGAGTTTTTAAGCAGTTTACCTAGCACGACTGGGTTATTTGTAGCGGATGACCCGTTGGCGGCGGTGGTGTTGCGTGCGGCCTCGAAGGTGGGGATAGAAGTGCCTCGCGATCTTGCGGTGTTAGGTTTTGGCGATGACCCGAATTATTGCCACGCCTCCTTGCCAGCATTGAGTTCGATTGCGTATCCGGCGAGAGAGGTTGGCTATTGCGCTGCTGAGGAACTGGACAGACTGTTAGGTTCTGAAGAGAGGGGTGCTCAATCGAGCAGGATACCGGTAGAGGGGATACGCAAGAGGGAGTCTACAGACTTCATCGCTATTGATGACGAGGAGACGGCCAAGTTAGTGTATTGGATTCGCTTACACGCGCCGCATGAGCCAGTGCAGGTTAATGATCTGGAGGATCAATCGAAGTATTCGCTGAGTTCGATCAAGGCGAAGTTTCGGAAGTATTTAGGTCGGAGTCCGAAGGATGAGATTAAGCGTGTGAGGTTAGAGCATCTACAGTATTTATTGAAAGACGCGACGGTGAGTTTTACGGAGGTGGCGGACATGATGCAGTTTTCATCGGCGCATGAGATGAGTCGTTTTTTTCTTCGGGAGAAGGGGGAACGGCCGAGTGCTTACCGCGAGCGCTACCGCAAAGCAGTGAAGGAATAATAATGCCAGCTTGCTTCGTCCTGCGTCTCATTTCAATTACGAGGTAGTCGAATGGGAGGCGTGGCACAGAAAAATGTAAGTTTTTGATGGTGGCTTGCATACATCAATAGATGAAGAAGTATTTATTGGCAATTGGGGGTGCATTGGTTGGGGGGATTCTGGGGGTGGCTGCATCTACGGATCGGCCAAACATTGTATGGATTTTTTCGGATGATCATTCCTTTCAGACGATAGGAGCGTATGGTGGGCGTTTATCTGAGTTAGGGATGACACCGAACATTGACCGATTGGCAAAGGAGGGGATGCGTTTTGACCGTTGTTATGTGACGAATTCGATTTGTGCTCCCGCGCGTGCGGTGTTGCTCACGGGGAAGCATAGCCATCTTAATGGGAAGCATACGAACAAGGATCCTTTTGATCACGATCAAGAGAACTTCGCGAAAATTCTTCAGAGGAATGGGTATCAGACAGCGATGATCGGCAAGATTCACCTGCATGGGCAGATGCAAGGGTTTGATTATTGGGATGTGCTGCCGGGGCAGGGGAAATACTATAACCCTGACTTTATTTCAGAGAAGGGGAGAGAGAAAAATACTGGCTATGTCAGTGATGTGATAACAGACAAGACGGTCAATTGGTTAGATAAGCAACGAGACAAGAAGAAGCCGTTTATGTTGATGATGCACCACAAGGCACCGCATCGGAATTGGACACCAGCGGAGAGGCACATGGCGATGTATGAGGATGTGATGATTCTTGAGCCTGAAAATTTGTTTGATAATTATGAAGGGCGGGGGGCGGCAGCGCGTGGTCAGGCGATGAGCATCGCGAAGTCGATGGGCTTGAAGTATGATTTGAAAGTTGGCAAAGGGGGGCAGTTTGAAGAGAGGACGGCAGCATTTGAGAAGCTTGAGTTGAGTGGTAACGCCTTAGTGAAGTGGAAGTACCAAACGTATATGAAGGACTACTTGCGGTGCATCTGGGCTGTGGATGAGAGCGTCGGGAAAGTGTTAGATTATTTGGAAGCATCTGGATTAGCAGAGAACACGGTGGTGATGTATAGTTCGGATCAGGGGTTTTACATGGGGGAGCATGGTTGGTTTGATAAGCGTTTCATGTATGAGGAATCGTATCGGACTCCATTGTTAGTGAGATGGCCAGGGAAGGTAAAAGCGGGCAGTGTGAATGAGGACTTGGCGCAGAATTTGGATTTTGCGGAGACATTTTTGGACATTGCTGGGGTGGAAGCACCTGATGAGATGCAGGGGGAGAGTTTGGTGCCCTTGATGGAAGGAAAGGTGCCGGAGGACTGGCGCAAGTCCTTGTATTATCATTATTATGAGTACCCGGGAGCGCATAGTGTGCGGCGTCATGAGGGGGTGTCAGAGAAGCGCTTCAAGTTGATTCGCTTTTATGGCAAGAATGTGCCGGGTGGTGAGGAATGGGAGTTTTACGATTTGGAGAATGATCCCGCGGAGATGAAGAGTGAGTATGCCAATCCAGAGTATGCGGCTGAGGTGAAGCGTCTGAAGAAAGAGCTTCAGAGGCTACGCGTGTATTATCGGGTGCCAGAGGAAGGTTAGTGTGGAAATTGACAGGTATACCATCTCTCGACTCGGAATAGACGAATGGAGTGTGGTTGAGTCTTGTGAAGATTGTGCTTCGCGATTTTAGAGTAAATCGGATTATCTTCCAGAATGTCATCGTTGTCATTCAGTTCTGATGCCCACATCAGGCCTTCACTCCGCCTTGATATTCTGCAAGCTCATTCCGACCATTCGTCCATTCCGTTTCGCTCAATGGTGTTATTTCCGATTGTTATGATGGGTGGTCACTTGGTAAGTAAGCCAGATGAAATGGATTTTGATGGTGCTTGGGCTGGTTTGTTTGGCGCGGGTGCAGGCTGAAGATTTGATTGGGTATTTACCGAGTTATCGGGTCAACGAGCAGGCGTTGAGAGCTGCAGGGGGGTGCACGGATGTGGTGTATTTTGGCTCTGAGATGCAAGCAGATGGAAGCATCCAGTTGCCCGAGGGAGCAAGGAAGCAACTCAAGCAGCTGCGCAAGGTCTGCAAGTCAAAGCGGGTGCGGATGCATTTGTGTATTGGTGGTTGGGGAAAGGATAAGCATTTTGCTGGGGTGACAAGCTCTGAGGAAAAGAGATCTCATTTTCTTGGTGAGCTCAGAATGTTAGTCGAAGAATTTGATTTTGTGGGTGTCGACTACGACTGGGAATACCCGAGGACTGAGGCTGAGATGCGAGGTTTTGTGGCTCTGTGTGAGGAGACAAAGAAGGGATTGGGGAAAAGGTTCATGGTCACCGCAGCGTTTCATCCCAAGCACGATATTCCCAAGGCATTGTTAGATGCATTGGATCGGGTGCACTTGATGACATATGACATGGGTGGAAAGCATTGTGCGATCGAGCACTCGGAGAGAGCGATTCAGAAGTGGAAAGGCAAGGGGGTGGATGGCGATAAAATTTGCACGGGTGTGGCATTTTATGCGCGCAAGTTAGATGATAGGAATCAGGTGAAAACCTACGCTCAGATGCGCGAGGAATTTGGGCCAGATGTCGCCAAGAAAATGCCACAAGGGGGGTACTTTGGGGACAATGTGACGAGCTGTGAAGCGAAAGCTGCTCTGGTGAAGAAGGAGAAGATTCGGGGGCTGATTATCTGGGAGATTGGGCAAGATGCGGCGGGTGAAGACAGTCTGATGCTGCCGCTACAGCGCGCTCTGAAGTAGTGTGTTATACGATCTCTCGACTCGGAATAGACGAACGGGGTGTGGTAAAGTCCTGTGAAGTTTGCGCTGCGCGATTTTAGAGTAAATCGGATTATCTTACCGAATGTCATCGTTGTCATTGAGTTGTCCCGCGCGTGCGGGACGCCTTCACTCCGCCTTGATATGCTGCAAGCTCATTCCGACCATTCGTCCATTCCATTTCGATCAATGGTGTTAGAATGTGCCTGTGACGCTTTCGCAGCCGTTCGTGGGGAGCCAGCAGGTGGAGCCGTCGAGGAGTTTGGCGTGGAGCCAATCGCCACGGGTTTCGAGGGTTTGGAATTCGGTGCCAGAGTGGAGTGGGGTGGTGAATGCATTGTCGTAGATGAGGCCATTGCCTTTTCGTGCGATGAGTTCTTTTTGGACGATGACGCCATCGATTGTTTGGTCCCATCCTTGGAAGGTGGTGGTGAGTGAGATTGCGAAGATGAGAGTGAGGGCGGCGGAGGCGCTGAGGCTGATCCAGATCCATCTGTGGCGGTGATGATAGAGAATGGCAGCGAGGAGACTGAAGCAGATGAGGTTGGCTAGTCCGCAGATCCAGAGTCGGCTTTGGAAGCTCCAATGGTGCCAGAAGAGGAGGGATTTTTGTATTTTTTGGAAGCGTGATTCAGGGAGTGCATCGATGGTAAGGGATCTGAGGTAGTGGAGGTTATGGAGGGTGTTTTGGTGTGTGGGATCGATTCTGAGTGCGCGTTGGTAAAATAGGGCAGCTCTGCCGTGGTCACCTGAGGAGAAGTAGGTATTGGCAAGGTTCATGTTGAGGTCGGCACTCGGGTGGTTTTTGGCGAGGAATTGGTATTTAAGAATGGCACTTTGGTAGAGCTCTTGTGCAGCGGCGGGCTGTGACATTGCGAGGAAATTGGCCTTGTCGAAATCAGCATTTGCGCTGGAGTAGAGTTGCTCTGGAGGGTGTACTAACAAGTCTTTAGTAGCAGCTGATAGGCAGGTGATGAGGCTGATGAGTATGAGAAGGATTGGCTTCATAGGTGCGGAGGATGTGCTTACTTGAGGGCTAAATGGATGCACTTTATGGAGGTGATCACTTGTTGATGTAGCTCAGGGGAAAGAGCGGTTGGGGGGTGAGTGCTGAATTGATTCTGACTTGCTTGTGTATAGAGAGTTTGGATGGGGGTGAGGTCGCAATGGCAGCCTCGTTGTTTCAGGGTGTGCATGATCTCATCGATGGTGTGGGCATGGCTTCGCAGGCCAAGGGAGTCAGCGAAAAATGTCCTAACAGAATCAGCTAAGGTGTGATGATCGATGTTCTTTGAATGAGAAGTGATTTTGAAATTGTGGTAGGCGCGTTTGGCTTTGGCTTTAGCTGGGTGGAAGTGGTGGAGTCGATGCATTCGGGTAGTGATGGCGAATGCGACGAAGGCGGCAGGGGGAAGTGTGAGGGCGAGGATGAAGGTGAGTGATCTGCGAGAGCTGGTATCGGTGAGGGCTGAGGTGTGGTTGGTATTATGGCGGATACCGCGTGGATTTTTTACGATTTCGTTACGCAGGGTTTGATTGCCTGAGAGTTGTGCATCGTAGGCGGTGGCGATGTCTGCGGCCTTGACAGTGATGGGGATGGGAGGGGATTCAGCGACTGCGTATTGTTTTGTTTTAGGGTCGAAGTAGGGGAGTCTGAGTGAGGGGATGGTGGTGACGTCTTGGGATTTTGGACGGACGGTACGGATGAATGTGATGGAATTGTTGTTGATACGGCCAGCGGCTTGTTTGTTAGGGATGGCAAATTGGCGTTGGAATGCGATGAGTTTGTTAAGTTCTGGGAGCTCTGCGAATTCGGGGAAGTCGACATTTTGGATTTTGATGGTGAGGGTGATGGGGTCGCCGGCTGCGACAATTTTAGGAGCGGCGGTGACGGAGAGTGTGCGGGATCCGACTTGGCCATGGAAGTCTTGGGGCATCCCGGTTTCGGGAAGTGGAAGGATGTGAAGCGATTGTGCGGGAGAGGTTATGTAGTATTGGGAATAGGCATCGCCATCGACTTGGTCAAAGAAGTTGTTATTGAAGTAGCTGGGGTAATTGGTTTGCCAGCCACGGATACGCTTTTTGTGATCTGGGGGATCGACATAGGAGGCGAGTAGGCTGGCTGATGGGATCGTTTGTTCCCCTGGTTTTGAGGCACGTGCGACTTTCTCAAAGCTCACCGTATTGAAGAAAAGGTCACCAGATTGGTAGGAGCCGTGGCGTGCGATGAGGCGGGTATGAGAGACGGGAAGTCCGATGGCTGCCTTATCATTACCATCGATAGCATTATGGGGTGAGCGGACTTGGAAGTGGCTATGGTAGAAGAGTGGGAAGTTTAGGTCGAGGGCTCGGAAGCCGATGAGTGGGAGTGGTGACTTCCATTGGTAGTGGATTCTGAATGGTTCACCGACGTAGAGGTTTCGTTGGGGGAGGTCGCGGGTGATAGCGAGTCCGGGTAGCTTTTCAGGCTCTTTAACGAAGAGTGTTTTTTCTTCATCGATGAAGTGCGTTTTGCCATCGGCGGTGAAGCTGAATGGGGGGAGTGTGCAGTGGCCTGGCTGAGTGGGGATCAACTTATAGCGGAGGGCGATGCTGGAGTGCGAGATAGAGTGGCCTTTGGCAATTTCTAGGAATTGGATTTGGAATACATCTGACTCTGGTGGGGCGTCAGCTTTGACCTCTTTAGCGCCCTCGATGAGGAATTCGTAGACGAAGGGTTTGCCGGTATAGAATGCTTTCTCTGGGGTGGAGGCATGGATACGCAGCTCTGCATGGGCAGAGGCGAGGCTGAAGAGCAGGGAGAGAACAGCTTTACCAATCTTTTTCAACGGAACTTCCTTTCTTATTGGCGCTCTTTGCTTGGCGCGCTTGTTGTAATTCTTGGCTCATACGAATGATATCTTCAGGGGTGTTGCTAGGAGGGGGGAGTTCGAGGGAATTGAGGTCGATTTTGCCTGCTTGCATTTCGCCGGCTTCCCCTTCTTGTCCTTGTTCTGCGTCTGATGGTTCACCTTCGCTCTCTTCACCTTCGTCCGAGCTTTCACCTTCTTCATCTTCGTTAGAGGCATCGTCTTGGTTTTCTGAATCGCTGGCAGCTTCTGGGTCTTGGGGCAGAGCAAGGAGGGCAGCCTCGAGGTCAGCCTGAGAGGCGCGTGCGTGTTCGAGCGGTTGAGTGGGAGCTTGGTCGAAGTGGGTGAGGCTTAATGCTTGGTGCTCGATTGCTCGCATGAGGTGGCTACGCGCGTTTTTGAGGGGGCTGAGGGAGGGGTCGAGTCCATCGAAATGCGTGGTGTGGTAGTCCTGCATCGCTTGGTCGGTATCGGAGCTAGTTTGCTTGATGGATGTTTGTTGGGTTTTCCAGCTTTCTGGCAACTGTGTTGGGGCTTCAGTGGGGATATTGTTTTTTTGTTGTTCGATGAGTGCGAGCAAGGCTGCGCGGATTTTATCGAGGTCAGCTTGCATTTGCTTGCGCTTTTCTTCTTCATGCTCGATGCGTGTTTTGAGTTGTTTGCGCAGGGTGCGGGCGAGTTCGTTATTGATACCCGCAGGTGAGTGAGACCGGTCATAGTCGAGGACGATGCGGTAGTGCTGGATGGAGTGTTCGATGTGGGTGAGTGCGTCGTAGGGGGAATTTGCGTGGAGTGCGGATTGGTAGTATGCGTTGGCGAGGTTATAGCGGAGTGTGAGGCGGGTGGTGGCGCTGGAAGATTGCTCGAGTGCTTGTTGGTAGTACTCGATGGATTTTTCGAATTGTTGGTTACGGTAGGATTGGTTGCCGAGCTTGAAGAAGTCGGAGGTGTCGGCACTGGCATGGGTGATGAGAAGGGTGAGGATGATGATGGCGCTCTGCAGTGCTTGGTGGGGGTGTGCGCGCAGGCGGCGGTAATGATGGGGGGTGAGCATCATGAGGGAGAGCAAGAGCAGTGTGAGGCCAATGAACCAATGAAATATCTCTTCATAGACCATGACGCTCTCTTCGGCGAGTTGTTGGGTGTCACCACTGGCACTAAGTTTTGCATAGATTTCGTCGAGTTGCATTTTACGTGTGTCGACGGGGATGTAGGCGGCGTGTTGGGTTTGGTCGACGAGTTGGGAGATGAGTTTAGCATCGAGTTTACTCCAGACTTCGGCACCTTTATACATGAGGAACTCTGAGGTGGCATTGGAGTAGGGGTTGGGGATGCGTGCCCCTTGGTTGGGGTCACCGAGGCCAATGGCGATGAGGCGCACTTGGTTTTTGTTGAGTTGTTCGATGGCGGCCTGCATGCCATCGCTTTGGTCGCCACCATCACTGAGCAAGATGATATCTTTGTAGCCACGATCCGTATCTGAGAAGAGTTTATCGCATGCTTTGAGAAGAGCGTCGCCAATGCGGGTGCCACCGTGAGCGACGCTGTTAGGACCGGCTTTATCGAGGCTCTCGAGGAAGAATCCAGTGTCGAGAGTGAGCGGGCATTTAATAGAGGAGGAGCCAGCGAAGACAATGAGTCCGACGCGGTGGTTTTCGAGTGATTGGACGCAGGTGGCGATGGCATCTTTGGCTGAATCAAGCCTGTTAGGGAGCAAGTCTTCAGCAAGCATGCTATTGGAGACATCCAGCAGGAATACGACGTCACGCCCCTCGCGTGCGATCATTTTAGGTTGTGGGTTGATAGCGGGGCGGGTGAGGGCGGCAATGAGCGAGAGGGTAGCGAGGATGAGGAGGACGAGTCTCCATGGTTCCATTGAGAAGTATTCGGAGCGTCTTCCACGGACGCCAGACCCGAAGTGTGCGATATCTTTTTGTTGGAGTTTGCTACGCCATTTGAAGACAGCAACCAGTACTGGTACGATGAGTAGCAGCAGAAGCATTTCAGGTTGTTGGATGATGAAATCAGGCATCGTTGGTTTATGGTGAGACTCTCAGGATGGTGGCATTGAGCAGGTAGCGGATGAGCAAGAGGGCGAGTGCTGCGAGAGCGAAGGGAGTGAAGTTATCTTCAAGGTCACTGAACTCGACTTCTTTGAGTTTTGATTTTTCGAGTTCATTGATTTCCGAGTAGACGGACTGGAGGGAGTGCATGTCATTTGCTGTGCGGTAGACACCGCCGGTGGCGAGCGCCATTTTTTCGAGTGTTTGGTCAGACTCTGAGCGGGTTTGAGGGCGGAAGAACTTGCCTTGTTGGGTATTCACGAGGCGTGCGGGTTTGGAGTCTTGGAGGCTGATGGTGTAGATTCTAATTCCCCATTCTTTGGCCATGGCGGCAGCCTGGAGGGGCATGTGTTCACCGCAATTATTTTCGCCATCAGTGAGGAGGAGGATGACTTTACTTTTGAGAGCATTGTCTTTGTCTTCCTGTGCTTTTAGCTGGGCGGCGGCGAGAGCGGTGGCGTCACCGAAGGCGGTGCCATCTTCATTGGGGCGATCGTTGATGTGGAGCTCGCGGATCATGTAGACGAGGGCATCGTGCCCGAGGGTGAGTGGGCAGACATTATCAGAGTAGCGGGCGAAAGAGATGATGCCGATCATGTCGTCTGGTCGGCCTGTAAGGGATTTCCCATCACCAGCGACAAATTGTTCCATGACGAGTTTGGCGGTTTCCATGCGCGTCATGGGGCCCTCTGGGGTTTCGATGTCCATGTCCATACTGCTGGAGACATCGACTAACATCTGGATGGCGATTCCCTCTCGGTCTTGGCGGGAATTGGTTGTTTCTACCTGAGGTCTGGCAAGGCAGGTGATTAGGCAAGCGAGTGCTAGGTAGAGGCAGAGTGGTGGAAGAAAGAGCAGGTGTTGGCGCCAGGTTTTTTTAGTGTCTTGGAAGATACTGAGTGAGGAGAAGTGCACGGCTTCTTGTTTCCGCAGTCTCCTTTGGTAGAGCCAGAGAAGTGGCAGGGTAGTGAGGAGCCAGAACCAGGATGGTGTGGCGAAGGTCATTGGCTAACCTCCTTACTTATCACAAGCTTTGGGAGTGTGTGTTCGAGTTCCTCGAGAAGGCTGAGGCAAGTACCGGGGTCAATGGGATCTCGGCTGTAGAGTAGGCTTTGGTACTGTGCAATAAGCGCCCTTAGCTTCTGAGTGCTTGGGTCTTGTGGTGCTAGGGAGTCAAGCAATGCTGAGAAGTCAAAGCGCGGTAGAGAGAGGGCACGTACGTCAGCAGCGAAGGCGCAGAAGGTGGGCTCGAGGGACTTTAGGATGGTGGCATCGTCGAGTTTTTTGAGTGCGTGGAACTTGCGCCTGAGGCGCGGGTCGGGGGAGTGAGCAGTTTGCGCCTTTTTGAAATGGTAATGCAGCGACAGGAGAATGATGACGAGGAGAAGTAGGATGGGGAGCCAGAGAGAAGGCGTGTCTTGTTTCGGTGTGGAAGGAGGCTCTTCTTGGATGTCTTGGAAAGTGAGAGGGGTAGAGCCTGCGACGGAACGCACAGTGATGGGTTGGCGGGGGGTGGTGAGGGAGAATGTTTTTTTGTTAGGTGAAGTGGCGGTGAAAGTAATCTCTGGGAGAAATGTTTTTCCAGGCAAGTCAGGTTCTAACAACACATGATAGATGTGTTGAATTTTTCCATCTTGATTGAGTGTTGGAAGGGTGTTTTTGAAGTTTGTGACTGAGAGGTCTCCGAGTTGTGGGGGGAGATCGAGGGGTTCAAGTCTAAGCTCTGGTTGATGAGTTAGGAGGATTTCTGTGTGGATGCGTTCGTTTGATTTGGGGGTAAGTGAGGAGAGTGTGATCGCGACATCGAGTCCCTCAGCACGGGTGTGTGAGGTATGGGGTGTGGGGGGGGATTGCGTGGGAGTTCTGCTACAATGCGTGATGAGCGAGCAGAGGAGCAGGAGAGGGGTGAGGGTGATGAATATGCGTTTAGGCATCGGCACTGCGGTGATTACGTTCTCTCAGGAACTGAATGATTCTGAGTAGGTAGTCTTCTTCGGTGCTGATAGTCAGCAGATCGGCCATGGCTTCATGGCAGAGTGTGCGGAGTTGGGATTGGTGTTGTTGGGCGCGTTGGGCGACTTTTTTTCTGAGGATGGGGTCTTGGGTATCGATGGTGAGGATTTTTCCGGACTCGGAATCCCGCAATTCTATCATCCCACTATTTGGGAGTTGTGATTCACGTGGGTCGTGGACGGCGACGCAGCTGAGGTCATGGCGGTGGGCTGAGTCTTTGAGGGCGTCAGCGAAATTTGAATCGAGGAAATCGGAGAAGAGGAATGCGACGCAGCGTTTGCGGCGGACTTGGTTGAGGTAGTTAAGGGCGTTATGGATGGAGGTGCCGCGGGTACGGGTTTGGTGTCGCATGATGAGGTCGATCATGCGCATGACGTGGTTTTTACCTTTGCGGGCTGGGAGGTGTTCTTCGACATCACCGGCGAAGAGAATGAGACCGACATTGTCATGGTTATGGGCGGCAGCGAAAGCGAGGAGTGCGAAGATGCGGGTGAGGGTATCGCGTTTGGTGGCAGTGCCGCTGCCGAAGTCTGATGAACCTGAGAGGTCGATGAGGAAGTAGAGTGAGAGCTCTCGTTCTTCCATGAAGGTTTTGACATGTGGGGCGCCGGTGCGCGCAGTGACATTCCAATCGATGGAGCGGACGTCGTCTCCGTGTTGGTAGTTGCGGACGTCTTCAAACTCTATCCCCATACCTTTGAAGGATGAGCGGTATTCTCCGGCGAGCATCTCGGTGACAGCCATTCGGCTTTGGACCTGGATGTGACGGATTTTGTTCTCGAGTTCCTTTTGGTTGAGCATGTGGAATGAGTTGGTAGCTGCTAGGCTTCGTGTGGCACGGTCTCGATGTTATGGAGAATTTGTTGGATGATCCATTCGACGTCTTTTCCTTCCGCCTCGGCTTTATAGGTGAGTGAGATACGGTGGCGCAGGACATCTGGGGCGATCCATTTGACATCGTCTGGGGTGACGAAGTCGCGGCCTTCGAGCAAGGCTTTGGCTTTGGCGCCTTTGATGAGGCAGATGCTTGCGCGGGGGGAGACGCCGTGGCTGATGTAGGGAGCGAGCGAATCGAGTTGGTATTTTGAGGGGTGGCGTGAGGCATCGACCAGTCTGAGGACGTAGCGTTCGAGTGTATCGGAGGTGTGAATATTATCGAGCGTGCGTCTCATGGTGAGGATATCCTCGGCGGTCATGACGGGCTGAGCCTCAGTTTTGGGGGCATTGACGGACATGCGCTTCATGATGGTGTGTTCTTCTTCGATGGTGGGGTAGCTCACCATGACTTTGAACATGAAGCGATCGAGTTGGGCTTCAGGGAGTGGGTAGGTGCCTTCTTGTTCGATGGGGTTCTGGGTGGCCAAGACGAGGAACGGCTCTTCTAAGGCGTAGCTTTCTTTTCCGATGGTGACCTGCTTTTCCTGCATTGCCTCGAGCAGAGCGGATTGGACTTTCGCGGGGGAGCGGTTGATTTCATCGGCGAGCACAATGTTAGAGAACACGGGACCTTTATGCGGGGTGAAATCGCCACTTTGTTGGTTGTAGATGAGGGTACCGATGAGGTCGCCAGGGAGGAGGTCAGGGGTGAACTGGATTCTGCTGAAGTCGACACCAAGCGTTTGCGCCATGGTGCTGACGGTGAGCGTTTTTGCGAGGCCGGGGACGCCTTCGATGAGGACGTGGCCATTACAGAGGAGGCTAATGAGGAGTCGATCGACGAGACCGCTGAGTCCGACGACGACTTGGCTGATTTCGTGGCGGACTTGACTAAGCTTTGCGTTCTCGGATTGGAAGGATGGAGCCTGAGTTGTCATAGGGAATGGAGCATGGGTACCACGGGCGGAATGGAGATCTATCGTGGTATACGTGGTGTGGATGGCAATTAGGACAGCGACTATGACAAAAATGGTCCGAGATAACGAAAATAAAATGGTCGTTCGTTAAGGTGGGGGGGATGTGTCTGGATTTTGGATTTTGGATTTTGGATTTGTGAAATCGCAGCATTGTTTTCAGTTAGCGTTGTCTATCGTCCTATTTCTCGCTTAGAATCAGGCTGATGGGATTCCGCGGTTTTAGTGGTGAATCTAGATGTGATGGCCCTGAATTCGCAGTAGCACCAAATCAGAAGGAAATGAGAGAATTACTTATATGTTTAACGTTATTATGTGTGTCTTGCTCTCAATTTATTGGTGTGAAATCGGATGCAGATTCAAGGATTATGCTCACTATCGAATCCTCTAATGTTGAAGCAGAGCAGACAGAAATAGTTATCAATGAGCAGGATTCGAGTCGACTTAAAGAACTACTGGAATCGTTAGATGAAGTAAAAATATGCGTTGATAGTAGAGCTAAGGAGGCTTCCCCATTAATCTCTCGCTCCCATGGATCTGCTAATTTAGAGTACTTGGATAATGGTAAGTTATTCTATTTACAAAAAGATTTGTCCATCGATGGGTATTTACTGAATAGAGGTGATAGAGAAGAAGTATATAGTATTATTAGGAAATACACCCTGCATTACGACTAGTCTGTTAGTAATGCTCAATATGAAATAGCATGTGGGGCTTCTAGAACAAGAGTAGCTGAGAGGGGGGGATTAGGTCTTGCGGTGTTGTTTTGCTATCAATGTGAATAGGTTTTATTAGGTGGAAAATTCCTTTTTACTTCTTTTGTTAAGTTAGATGCAATCGATTGAGGGTTTTAAGAAGTGAGATCATCTTAATTAGGTAGTCTACCTCAGGTTCTAAAAGTATATCCAATCGATCGCACCGTGGTGATAATTTCAGGGTCGTGGGGTTTGGTTTGAATTTTTTTTCTTAGAATTGAAATATGTTGATCTAGGGTTCGGGAGTCTGGGAAGTAGTTGACGCCCCAGCATCGGTCTAGGAGTGTGTCACGGCTAACAGGGGCGTTGGCCATTTCATGAAGTAGCGAGAGGATATTAACTTCGCGTGGTGTGAGGTCTATGGAGACATTGTTACGTTCGGCTCTGAGTTGTTCTGGAAAAATCGTTAGATTTTTAAGAATGAGTGTTTCATGAGAGTGTTGTGGTTTAGCTCTGCGGAGGGCTGAACGGATACGGGCGAGGACTTCGTGAGCGGAGAAGGGTTTTCGGATGAAGTCATCGGCTCCGAGGTCGAGGCCAGCAATGACGTCTAGTTCTTGATTTTTGGCTGAAAGGAAGAGTATAGGGGTGTGAGGGTCAGTTTTACGGATGGTTTTACATACCTGGTATCCGTCCATGACAGGCATCATGATATCGAGGCAGACTAGGTCAGGTTTTTGATTTTTCCAGAGGTGAATAGCTTCTTGTCCGTTATTGGCTTTGATAGGGGAGAAGCCTTCGAGCTCTAGGAGTTCGGCGAGGGAATCGAGGATGAGCGGATCATCATCTGTGATAAGAATTTTCATGAGAGGTGGGTAGGAGTTTTGAGTGTGAAAGTGTTGCCACTTTCATCACTTGTTAGGGTGAGTGATCCTCCGAGGAGTTCTGCGAGGTCTTTACTAATTGCGAGCCCGAGTCCGGTTCCTGAGGACCCTTCGTTGAGTTCAGCTGAGAGGCGTTGGAATGGGAGGAAGATGGAATCTGAGAGGTCTCTGGGAATGGGGGTTCCTCGATCTTTCACTAAGATAGTGATAGAGGAATTTGAGTAGGAACTTTTGATATATAAGTAGTGGCCTTGGTAGGCGTGTTTTTCTACGTTAGATATTAAGTTGCCTAGGATTTGTTGGAGGATGTCTGGGTCGGATTTTACTGGAGATGGTGTATTTAATTGAGTGTGGATATTGACATTTTTACGTTTCAGGGATGGGGTAAATTGTTGGAGGGTTGAGGTGATAATTTGATTGGGGTTACAGGGTGTAAGGTGGATGCGGAGGGTGTTGCTTTCTTTTTTTGATGAGGTGAGTACATTTTCGACGAGTCTGGTGAGTCGGGCCACTTCTTGCTTGACGTTATTAAGTTTATCGCGAGATTCTTTAGGGTTGGAGTGTATTTGTCGCTCAGCGAGTTCGAGGTTAAGGAGGATATTGGTAAGTGGTGTACCGAGTTCGTGAGAGAAACGGTTGACGAAGCTAACTTTTTGAGTTGCTAGTGAGAGGGTTTTTTTCTGATTTTGATAGGTGATGAAAGCGAGTGATAGGAGAGTGGTTGCTAGAGTGAGGCCGGTGATGAGTGTGGGGACATGGGTGGATGTGACCCAGTGTACGGAGTGCCAAGTTTGGAGTTTCCAATCGCCAAAGATGCTAGGGTGAACGACAATGTCAGCGGTTTTTGCTAATGTTTCGATATTGAGTATGCTTACGAATGGGGAGTCATCGAGTGAGAGTTGGAATTGGTAGTTGTCATTGGTGAGTAGTGGAGAGGTTTTTTGAAGGTATTGCGCGAGGTGGCGGGTAGCGATATTTTGGAGTTGTTGGAAATTGGTGATGATGGCAATGGATTGGTTTTCGTTTATTTGGGTGAGGTGGAGGGCGTGCGTTTTTTTAAGGTTGATGATGAGCTGGTTATTTTGAGAAGTGGGGTCTTTAAGCCAAGATTGCTTTAGGTAAAAGGTGGGTTGAGTTAGAGGGGTGAGAGAGTTATCGAGTGCGAGTGTGGGTCTATCGTTGGGGGAAGAGGTAAAGAGTTGGAGGATCTGTGGAGTTTGGTTATTTTTTGATTCAATGAGGAAGACGGCCTCAATTGTTTCGATTTTATTGGCTTGCTCTGAGACGCTATAGAGTCTGTTTTTAAATGGCTGATGAGCGAGAGAGTTAAGTTTTTGTAGGTAGATTTTTGATAGATTATTAGATTCTAGTATGAGTAAATTTACGAGTGGGTCGAAGGTGTCATTGGAAATATTTTTAACGGTTTCTACTTTACGTTTCGACAGGGTGAGCGAGGCACCAGCGAGAGCGAAGGCAATGAGAGTGAGGGCAATGAACTGTAATCTAATTTTGCGCATAGAGGGTATTTAGGAGTTTATCACAGAGTAGGAGGGAAGAGCTTAGTTAATTTTTTACGCATGGAGTATACTGAATGATGAATTAGAGTTTTTTAGGAAAAATGGGCACCTCAGCAAGGTCGTGATGCTGACGAGCGGAGGGGCCACAGAGGTTAGTATATTCAAGTGAGGGGACAGCGCGAATAGGAGAAATGGGGAATCAGATAGTTCACAGCAGGCTAGGATGAGAGCGTATCATTATTAGATTTCAGTGATAGTTAGGAAATACAGCCAGACTTTTCCTTCTGAATTGGAATTTGAGTTTTGAGGTTGGTAGCTGGAGAGGAAAACAGGTTTTTTATTAGGAGCTGAGATTCTTGTGGCCTGGTATTGAAAATTTTCGACATGACCCGGAATTGAGTGGTTTACAATGATGTCCGAATTAATCGTGGCGGCTACGGACCAGGTGCCATTTTCAAATGCGGTTCGGGTTTCAATCGTGTCTGAGGTTTTCAGCATGGATTTGAGGTCGGCTTTTTCCTCAGTTTGGTTGGGTTGAGATCTCTGAGATCTATAGATTACAAGTTCTTGATCAGATGCTTTAAAGGCGATCACTTTTTCGATTGTTGCCTCGCCTGACTCGAGGAGTTTGATGCTGCCGTTGTAGATTTCACTATCGTTTTTTTTCAGTAAGTGGAAGGCTGTTGAGAGAGGTAGAGAGACAGCTGTGATGGACACATTGACTTTAAGTTCCTCGGTGGGGGCAGGGGTGGTTTCTTTTTTGTCGAATGGGGTATTTTGAGCGACCAGGGTCTTGGTTAATAGGAGGGCGAGACTGCAGAGGAGTATGGTTGTTTTGTTCATAGTGAGGGTATTATGCATGGTTAGAAGAAGGGCGTGTCTAAGTTCTGTAAAAAGTGACTTAGATTTTTCTTCTTAGGGTCCTAACTAAAAAAAGATAGAATGAGAAGAGAGGTGAGGCCGCGCCATGGTTGCTGGTAAGCTCATGGCTTATGA
>NZ_JBHUJB010000049.1:0-91749 GCF_042683245.1 Rubritalea tangerina | reverse complement strand
TATGAGCCATGAGCTTACCAGCAACCATGGCGCGGCCTCACCTCTCTTCTCATTCTATCTTTTTTGTGTCCAGTTAACTGGGACGAGAACGCAGTTCGACTGCAAGCATTGCCACTCAATGCGCATCCCCCTCTGCGAGCAACGCTCGCACATCATGCAGAGGCGAAGCCAATCCCAATCTGCGTACTTTCGCAAAAAAATCGTTACCCTCTTAGTAGAGGGCTACCTTTCTACTCAGCAGACACGTGTGGTAACTGCCCCCCCCATTACAACAAGAACAAACAGAGAAAGCGAATGTTCCACCACACACCTTTCCCATCTGGAGGTACACCGATACCATTGCTATGCTTCTCAGGCGCTAGCCTTTAAACGCTCATAGAGAACATCTTTCAAGACCGCTCGCTCATGCTTCAGCTGATGCATCGCTTCATCATCTATAGGTGCCCCATCCAACTCTAATACTCGGATCTCTTTATCCAAAGCATTGTACTTTTTTACTTTCTCTGCAAATGAGCTATCGGCATCTATCAATTTCTCAATGCGTTCCTTGAACTCTGGGAACTCATGGTTCAGTGAATGGTTTTCTCCTAACATATATTTTCTGGGGTTTATTTTTCTGGGTTAGCTGTAGTCCAAGCTCTCTCAAGCTCGTCTTTGTCTGATTCTTGGTCCAACTTCATCAATTCCTCCAAATCGGCATTATGCTGCTGGTACATCGAAATGTAGCCCTCCTCGTCTTGACGGTGCATCTGATAAAGTTCAGGTAACATCGCCTCATCGTTCTTCTGAAAAAGTCGAGCGACTCGATGCGCCTCATACGGGTGAAAACCGAGTTGCGTGAGGACGTCTTGCCCCAAAGCTAAGGCGCTGCCAAAGGTCTCTCTTCGCACAAGCTGCACACCTAGATCCATGAGATCATAAGCAGCTCCTCTGTCAGCCGCGTTACATAAGATCGTCAATTGAGGATAATGCTTCTTTGCCAACTCCACTAACTCACTTGCCTTAGCCACATCACCTATGGTGATCACTAACAACTCTGCCTCAGCCGCTCCTGCCGACTCCAACAAATCCAATCGAGTCACGTCACCATAGTACACCTCAAACCCAAATTTTCGAAGCACCTCAACATTACTCGCATCGTGGTCCAATATCACGGGCTTAACTCCCGCCGAAATAAGCAACCGTCCCAAATCTGTTCCCAGCCTTCCAAAACCCGCCAAAATGACCTTATGCCCACTTCGCTTAACCTCATCAACCCCTCTCTCCCCAGAGGCATCCTCAGTCGCCTTAACAAGCCAACGGTCGTGAACAATGAATAGCAAAGGCGCTAAGAACATTGATAATGCAACGGCGGACAATAATGGATCTATCGTAGAACTCGGTAACACCCCATTCGTCTTAGAAAACTGGAACAAAACAAAGGCAAACTCCCCCCCTTGAGCCAAAGCGATACCGAACAAGTTGCGCTCACCTCTCGCCACCTTAAAGAATACACCAGTTGCCCGCAGCACTACCCATTTGACCACAATCAAACCCGCTGTCAGCCCTAAGATCAGCAAGACATTATCTCCAATTAATGTGAAATTCAAGCTCGCTCCTATCGAGATAAAGAAGATGCCGAGTAATAAACCTTTGAATGGCTCCAAATCACTCTCTAACTCATGCCGATACTCACTATCAGCCAGCACAACTCCAGCTAGAAACGCCCCGAGCGCAGGAGACAATCCAACCACTGTCATCAATAGAGAGATCCCCACCACCAAAGCCAAAGCTGCTGCCACAAAAACCTCTCTCACCCGCGTCTTTGCGATCGCCCGAAAGATTGGACGACTTGCAAATTTTCCAATGAGAAAAATCCCCAAGATAGCCCCAAGAATAATCCCAGCCTGTTGATATCCAGCTAAACCGCTTATGTCCACGAGCCCGGACTCATGATGCCCATCATCTGAATGAATCACTGTCGTCGCCAAAAATGGCAATAACGCAAACATTGGAATCACGGCCAGATCTTGAAACAACAAAACCGAAAATATCGACCTCCCCCCCGAAGTCTCCATCAATCCTTTTTCCCTCAATGTTTGTAACACAATCGCTGTCGATGAGAGCGATAGTATTAACCCCACAGCAATGGCCTCCTGCCATGGTAGAAAAGTAAGCGAAATCCCAGCAACCAATCCACTTGTTAGCAAAACTTGCATCCCCCCCATTCCCAATATCGGAATACGCATCTGCCACAGCAAAGATGGCTTCAACTCCAACCCCACAAGAAATAACATCATCACGACCCCAAACTCAGTGAAATGCATCACGTCCTCGACATGCTCGATGAGCGACATCCCATATGGGCCAATGATAATCCCAGCTATCAAATAACCTAGCACTGACCCTAAACCCAACTTCTTCGCCACAGGTACAGCAATGGCCGCAGAAGCTAAAAATATAAATAACTGAAGTAAGAAAGATTCCATACTACTTCCCCCCTATTGCCCCCATTGTAAGTTCACTATTCAGATAATCTCCTCTTCTCACAGAATTAATGTCTATGCGCTCATCACGTATTGCTAACACACAACTTTTATATTCCTCAGCATAAGCTTGCATCTGCTCTGGGTTCAGCCCCCCGTGCACACCTAATACAACAAATGGCGGGAGCCACACCATACCACATAAATGCGCTGTAGCCCTATACGGCGAAGTCAACTCTCCCAGAGTAAACTGATTGTACCCATCAGTCTGATAAGTTTCCTCTCCACCTCCAGCTGTGATCGCTTGTAGAAACAACTTTCCATCTAATGCCTTCCCAGTAGACCCATAGGCCCACCCATGCTGTAGAACTAAATCTAACCATTCCTTCATAATCGAAGGAGTAGAATACCAATAAAATGGATGCTGAAAAATAATCACATCGTGGTACTCACAGAGTTTCTTTTCTCTCTCTACATCGATTTGAAAATCTGGATAGGATGCATACAAATCATTGACCGTGACATGATCTACCCCAGACACAGCACGCAACATAGCGGCATTCATGCGTGATCGAGCCAATGCCGGGTGCGCAAATTGAATGAGAATTTTTTTCATCTATTCTACCTTTTTCTTAACCTAACTTATTTCTTAAGAAGATCCTCGTACTACGAAGCCCGACAGATCGCCTCAATCGCATTGATGACAGCCTGGCACTTTTCAGCATGCATTGCATCTAAATGCGGTGAAGCAAACCTCCCTTTGTCATTATCAAAATAGAGCCCAGAAGCCTTCTCAAAGGATTCTGAGAGAGCTGCCTCCACCAGAATAGAAGCTCCAATGTTTAAATCTCCTCCTTCTACTCCGAAAGCACTCTTCACCATCTTGGATCCAAGTAAGGACCCAGGATTGACCGCCACGACAAGCGGACCATTTCCTCCTTTCCCCCCCAGAACTCTGCTCCACATCGTTAGTGCTAACTTACTCTGAGCATATGCCGCCATATCCTCAACTGCTCGCTTACCAAGCATTGCCTCTAAATCCACTGATGACTGAGCCGCTGAAGACAAGTTTACCACCCTCCCACCTTTCAAAAGCTCCCATAATCCTTGAGTCAGCAAATACGGAGCGACAGTATTGACAATGAAACGCACATCATATCCCTCTTTCGTATGAACCTCTGCTACATTGAACACACCAGCATTGTTAATCAAAACATCTAACTTTTTATGAGCTTGCCTGACTTGGCTGATCAGCGCCTTCACATCCTCTAACTTCTGTAAGTCTGCTAGATAGACCTCCACATGAGCACTCGGAAAAGCCTCCCTAATCGCTTGAGCTACTGATTCTAATTTCTCTTGGTTTCTACCGTGTAAGAGAAGCTTTGCCCCCTTACTCGCCAGAAGCTTGCTTGTTTCAAGTCCTATCCCATCTGTTGCTCCAGTGATAAATATCGTTTTTTGCATCACATACTTGCTTGTAAGTTTGGTCACGTAGAGTTCCTAAAATGAGGAAGTAGCTCATCAGCAATCTGCCGGACGGTTTCCTCAACATCTCGTTGGTTAAACCTCAAATTTAAGGCCACATGATTCACTCCAGAGCTCTCTAACTTTTTTAGGTGATCTATCAGATACTCTATTCCTGAACGAAATCCAAGATGAATTGCACTCGCCCCCTCTCCTCCCTTACTAACCAAATCAATGTACAATGACTGCATCACTGGTTGTGGCCCGCGCCCAACACACTCAAGCTGTTCATACCACTTCGTTACAATCTGTTTCTGCACTTCGGGTTCACGTGGGTAGAGCATCCACCCATCAGCGTGCTCTGCGATCCAATCTATCGTCTGCTGGCTTCCCCCAGTCACAAGCATTGGTAACTTACCTGAAGACGGCTTAGGAAGCATGTCCAAGCCTCGGGCCACACTCCCATACGCGTTCTCAAAAACTGGTCTATCATCACTCATGTGACGAATATACTGGAAGCTTTCACGGTAGCGCTTCCCTCGGTCATCGTAGTCCATTCGCACTGCCGGGTATTCATCGGGTCTGTCTCCAGATGCCACTCCCAACAATAATCGACCGCCAGAGAGAGCGTCAGCGCTCGCTGCTGCCTTAGCGACATGCGCCGGATGACGCAATGGCAACACAGCACTCGCAACACCCAAAGCTATGTCGCTCGTTTGTCCCGCCAAATAGCCTAAGTAGACAAACGGGTCGTAAAGCTGCCCAGCATCCCCGAAGGATGGCACATTGAAGGGAACATCACGCAACCACACGGCTGAAAAGCCCAAAGATTCTACTAACAACACACGTTCACAGTGCCTCTCCATTGTGGGGACAGCACTCTGAGGGTACGCTTCAATGGGCACCACAATACCAATACTCAACTGGCCATACTGAAAAACCGATTGGTAGCCACGATTGATAGAGCTGAAATCTCCACCATTTCCATCACTCTGCATCCGACTAAGATACAGTGATTCCTCAAACTTTCCACCCCACTTCTTGGGGTTAAAAAAATTCTATCCTCTACGCCTATTCGGCTGGTACTGCCCTCCCTGGAGTCACTGGAATCGCTCGCCTGCGTTGCTCTTCCACAGGTAAAGCCCTACGAGACGGTTCTTCAATGACAGCGCGTGCTGGCGGTTCTTCATCAACCCGCTGAGCACTAGGGATGATGGGTGGGCCGCTGGGCTTCACCAAAACTGCCTCTCCTACCTTCGGCTTCACAGGTTCAGGAGGTAGAGCATTCTCTAAAAACATTTGCGAGTCCTTCACCGGTTTCCCTTTACGCATCTTAATAACAACCCTGCGGTTGATCGCCTGCGTGTCTTTATCTCCTTCCAAAACGATCGGCTGACGCTTGCCATACCCGATCACAATCAACCTTTCCGGATCAATACGCATCGCCTCAACCAGCCACTGCTTCACAGCGCGCGCGCGCTCCAGGGAGAGCTCCCCATTAGGCGTATCCCCACCAATGGTATCCGTATGCCCCTCAATCCAACAATTGAGCTTAGGGTTCTTATCAATCAAAAGCGCCACCTTTAGCAATGAGTTGCGCGCACTCTCACGCAAAGTCGCCTTGTTAAACTCAAATAATAAGTCAGACCCAATCATGCCCTTCGTATTCTGCAACGCGTTTCCATCCATGCGCGCCATCGCTGCCAAGGGCGTAAAATTCTCTAGAGCACCATCGTCAGCTAAACCTCCAGCCCCCTTGCGCTCTAATTCCTCATTAAATTTGTCCGGATCAAAGGTGTCTGCCTTTTGCTCACCGGGATCTATCACAAGCTGCCCAGCTGCTGCTACTTGAAGCACATCGTCCATCCTACCGATCTCAGGTAAATCATGGGTCAGCTCTGGCCCAGCAATCGGCTCTAAACTCTCAGCTAAGGCCTCCCCCTTCATCGCCGGTGTGACCATTTCCACATCAAATTGTGGATCACTGATCTCAGGCGACATGTCGAGCTCAGTATCTTCAGGGATTTCCTCTAAAATTTCAATCTCATCAAGAAGCTCCCCAGCAACTTCAGGAGGTTCCGCCAGCTCCTCTTGCTTTAACTCCGGTAAGGATTCACGAAATTCCACTTCGCGCACAACAATGGGCTCAGTCTCAATGTTGAGCATTTGTCGAATCGCGGGAAAAGTCACAGACATATTCTTGAGCCCAAAGATCACCGCCACGTGCGCCACCAAGGCCAACACCACTGCTACAGTCACCAGGCGCCCCACATGCTCAGTCCTTGGGAGACTAAATGTGGATCCCTGACGTACGTTCTTCCAACTGTATCCTCTATTTGCCATGAGCTCTCTTGAGGTCAAGCGTAGTGCATCACGCAATTTGTTCAACCCTACACACGCCATTGTACCATACTTCCCTCCTCCTCGAATCCTATCATGCACCCCGTCCCATCTCCCCATCGATGCTGCTCACAGCTCCGAAATGCACACAGTTTCGGCGCACTCCAGCCTTGCATTTCTCCCACAAGCCCATCACAACGCTTTCGCTATGCAGAAGATTCCAGTAGAAGTATTTCCATCTAGCCAAGACGCAGTGGCTAAACTCGCCGCAGAAACCGCTGAACTCATTCGCAGCAATGAAGCTGCAGGGAAACAAACCGTCCTCGGCCTTGCCACAGGTGGCACACCCATCGCCTACTATAAGGAACTCATCCGCCTTCACAAAGAAGACGGACTTTCCTTTGCCAACGTCACAAGCTTCAACCTCGATGAGTACGCTGGCCTCCCCCAGGACCATGTCGAATCCTATTGGTACTTCATGCACCAAAACCTTTTCAACCACATCGATATCAAACCTGAGAACATCAACCTCCCATCCGGTACTGTCGCAGACGCAGATATCCCTGCACACTGCGCCGAGTATGAGCAAAAAATCAAAGACGCGGGTGGCATCGATCTCCAAATCCTCGGTATCGGCCGTACCGGTCACATCGGATTCAATGAACCTGGCTCTCCAAAAGATTCATTAACACGCGCAATCGAACTCGACCCGATCACGCGCGAAGACGCAGCACCAGCCTTCGGTGGCCTCGACAATGTGCCTACTGCAGCCATCACTATGGGCTGTGGCACAATCCTTGCTGCGCGCCGCATCGTCCTGATGGCTTGGGGTGAAGGAAAAGCTCCGATTGTCAATGAAGCCGTCACCGGCCCAGTCAATGACATCGTATCTGCATCCTACCTCCAAGAGCATGCCAATTCCGTGTTCTACATCGACCAAGCGGCAGCCTCAAAGCTCGAAGCTTAAGATATCAACCCCATCTCATTTACCAAAGCCAACACCATACAAGCGGTGTTGGCTTTTTTGTCCCCCTGATGCTTAGGAACACTTCCCTAGAACATCAATCCAATCTCGAGCATTTACGCGTCCTGCGCTCCCGCCATTTTTTCCTCAAATACCTTCCAGCATTCGATAAACCCTGGCGCAAAATCTTCGGGTCTGAGCTCTACCCACTCACGAACCTGTTCTAAACTGAACCACTGCACGGAATACACCTCACTGCATGGATAGCGTAACGCTCCGTCGTGACGTGCTAAATAAAGCTCTATCCATTCCCAACCTGTATTCTGACTCGGAGTGAGTTTTGCTATTTTTTGAGTATCAGCCCCCTGGATTCCAAGCTCTTCATCGAGCTCCCTAACAACACAGGCTTCGTATGCTTCTCCTGCATCAAGATGCCCCGCCGCACTGCTATCCCAGCAACTTGGAAAATTATCCTTCAGTCCAGAGCGCTTCTGTAGCAATAATTCCTTTCGTTTGTTGAAAACGAAAACATGCACTGCCCGATGCAGTAAATCTTCCTCGTGCACAACCTTGCGCTTCTCTTGGCGGACAACTTCATCAGCCTCATCAACCACATCAAACAGTTCGTCATCTTTCTGCGGAATATCTTTGAGCGGGTGATCGTCATAGATCCGCGTAATCTCTATCCAATTTTCAAGAGAAATTTCCTCAGCGCGAGCTGTCTCCTTCAATCCTAATTGAGGAGCAACCTCAGCCCAACTGAGATGATCTGGAAGTTGCTTCTTAAGCTGTTTGCGGCGTTGAGCAAATCCGCGACGAATTAATTCATCAAACAATCGCGCGTCATAAACGGGATGAGTATTATCAGCTTTAGGCACACACACCATCACTGTGGAATCAATCTTCGGAGGTGGCGTAAAGGCCTCAGGTGGAACAAGCATCACCGGCTCACTCACCCATTCACTCTGCATCCGTAATGTCAAAACCCCGTAATCCTTAGTCCTCGGCTTCGCAATGATGCGATCAATAAATTCTTTCTGTAACATCAACACCGCTCGAGACACCATGCTCGGTCGCTTCATGAAATTTCTCATGATCGCCCCACCTGCCGAGTATGGTAAATTTCCCAATAGTTTAATCGGTCCATACTTAAACAGCTCGCGAACATCGAAACGCGCTGCATCAGCATGATGAACTTCCACATCCGCATGCTCTGCATACTTTTGTTTCTGGTATGCGGCTAAGCGTGAATCAAACTCGATCAATATCACCTTCTTCACACGGCCTACCAAATGAACTGTCAATGCTCCCGTTCCTGGCCCGCACTCAACAACCACATCACTCTCCTGTGGATGTAAGTGGTCGACAATACCGCGAGCTACCTCAGGGTCACATAAGAAGTTCTGCCCCAGCTGCCGCGATGGTGTCACACCTGCATCACTCAGAACCTTTTTAATCTCACCGATGTTCATATGCTCCTTCTAGCGCACTAGCCACCACAAGCAATCCCAAGCTCAACAAATCCGCTCAGCCTCATCTCAAATACCACTTCGTGACTCAAAAGTGCCCACCCCTACATTTTTTACGCGTAGCGCAATGCATCAAGCCCCCAAAAAAATCATCATTTGCCTCTTTTGAAGTGCGACTTGGTATCACTCACCGCTGACGCCTTCTGTACATGCCCCCCATCACTAACCCACCCGCTAAAAAGAGAACACTCGAAGGCTCCGGTATCAACTGAGGCCCTTCAGCCAATAAAACACCCAAATCAACTGAAGCGTCATCATACACCTTCACATTAGACATGTCCATCTGCGCCAGCGAATCGTCCGCCCGATTGACTCCTAATCGCAAAAATTGCAGCCCACCTATATTCTGTCCATTCCCTTTGTCCTCACCAACCAAACTCACCGAACCTGCACCAAGTTGACTCACATAAAACTCAGTCTCGGCAGTCGCCACTTTCCTCACCACTACGTGATACCACGTATCCGTCAAATACCCTGCCGTAGACCCTGTAATCGCAACACCTTGCTGAGATACCAAACGGATGTCGCTACCATTGAGGTCCACCTGCCACGAAAAAGAAGTTCCCGAACCTCCGCTGTTATTCGAGAATAACCCCTGGAAACTTCCTTGAGTGAAATCCAAAGTCTTGAACCAAAATGACACCGTAAAGCTTGGTTCTCCTCCATTGTCCGTGGTCGTCTCTAGGTAAGCCTTGTTGCTACCACCTGTACCAGGAAAGTTCGCAGACCCATCAGAATTAATCGTCACATCTGCCACCCCAGTTGCTACCTTGCTAAGTTGGAAGCTACTTCCCACTTCATTATCTAGCAGATCACCATCTGTGAAGTCATAATGCGCAATCAATGCACCTCGAGACTCAACAATCGTGGCAAATAACAAGGCTGGGAGAAGACCGAATAGTTTCATAATTAGCGAACATTAAAGACACCCCTCCCTCTCCAGTCAAGAAGGCAAACAAGAACATCGTACTGACTTCCTTCCTTTCCTATGCTATCACATCTATGATGAAGACATTTCTCCTATTTTCCCTAACACTGCTATGCCTCCCAGTACTCCAAGCTGAGCCAGATGCGAAACGAGAAACGCTCTCAACCCACAAAACATTGGCGACATACCAAGGCAGTAAGTTCCGCCCATGCCGTCACCTAACGACACTTTGCCCCGACCAATGCTCCCACGCTGGCACTGTCGCTCAATTCAAAGTCAACCAGTACCTCAATTATAAAAAACTTGGTAAGTACGGTGATCCTAAAGCCACCACATTTCACACCATGCTCGAAGACCAACTCGGCAATTCAAAACTCAGTAAACAAACTCTCAACACCATCAAAGCACTCAAACTTGGTGATCAGGTAGAGCTCTCTTGGATCCACGAATACGTCACCCAAAACAATGCTTCCTATCCCGTTAGAACGATTACTGAATTAAAACCACTCCCAGAATCTTCAAAAAATAAACCATCGTCAAATTGAAGCCTGCCTCAGAATCGAATCAAAACGCGTAAAGCAATCACTCCCAAATCCCATCGCACGCTTATACAAGTAATCTCTCTGAAGCACATTCTTCTCTCGTGCGATTCTGAACCAATCTCTCCATTCGAGATGCCCACATGCCCACGGACCAAGCCCTGAGATGGGAACTGGATAATCACTACCATGAAGAATACGTCCCTGTACTTCCGCAGGTAAAATGTGCTTCAATGTCCTCGCTCGGTTGGGACTACACAAGGCACTATTGTCCGCATAAAGCCTTGGATAGACGCTAAACATTTGAATTAAATCCTCGGTCCAATCTGGATCAAATAGCCCACTTCTCCCTGCCGAATGCGCTGCAATCACCGTGACGCCACATTCTAACACAGACTTGAGCTTCTTTGGATCCCCATAATTCGGATCATAGACCTTCACCGTCATCTCGCCACCAGTATGGCTCAACAACACCATTCCCGCCTCAGCCATCCTCTCCCAAAATGGAAGGTAACGCTCATCATCATAGTCAATGTTCAGGCAATTGGGTAGTAGCTTTAATACTGGCATCCCCGCCTCAATACATCGCTCTAACTCGTCCATCGCATCCAGCCGCGCAGGATGAATAGAACACGCTGGGATAAACTCAGCATACTTCTTCGCCAACTCCGAAACGTAGCCATTCGGCACATAAAACTGCGCATCATCCTCTAACGCTATCCCATCCGCACGGTAAGCAATGTCCTGAGCCAAAACGACCACCGCGTCCAAATCGCTCTCACGAACTTGCTTCGCTAAATTCTCTACATAAGCAGCATCTAATCCCCACTGCAAAGTCGATTGCTCAAGGCCAATCCCGCGAATCATCATCCGCCCTAACAATCTCTTGTATGGCGTCGGAAGCTCAAACCATGCCCCACTTCCCGAACTCCCATCACCAACAATATGTACGTGGCAATCGACCTTTCGCAGACTCTGTCCCATGGCTCTCCCTTATTTCCTCACTATGCCTCTAAAACTTCTAGGAGCTGATCAAGGTGCTTCGCAGGTTTTACTTTTTCTAATATAGCTTCGATCTTCCCATCCCCTCCAATCACAAAAGTGGACCTCTCGGTCCCCATATACTTTCTCCCGTACATTTGCTTCTCTACCCAAACCCCATATGCCTCAACAATCTCCTTAGACTCATCACTAAGCAAGGCGTAGGGAAGCCCTTGCTTGTCGATAAACTTTTGATGGCTCTTGATTGAATCAATACTCACCCCAAAGACACGTGCCAACCCCTTCAACTTCCCCCAATCATCTCTCATCGCACAACCCTGTGTCGTACACCCCGGTGTATTATCCTTTGGGTAAAAGACTAACACTACACGTTCACCTGCAAAATCTGACAAGCCCACAGACGCTTCCTCTGTATACTCTCCCCCTATCACATTAGCCTTAAAATCAGGCGCGCTGTCTCCAACATTTGGTTTCATATGCCGATAACTAAGCTGAAATCACTCTCCACGCCACCGCTTTTTTATGAAGTACCCAAATAAGCACACCTCCCCTCAATGAAACGTCTTGTGCACCACACTAGTGGCTTGCGTAGGTCATCAAGATAGTTAGAATTTCTGAGTGTCAGGATCCACCAAATCATGATCGTCAAACCACTGAATGCAGCAAACGCCATCACGCTAGCACGACTTGCTCTCATTCCTGTCTTTGGAATGCTCGCCGTGATGTACGGACGTAGCATCCAAGATGGCTCACCTAATGAAATGCTCCGCTACCTGGCTCTCGCTAGTTTCATAACCGCTGCCGCTAGTGACGGTGTCGACGGCTACATTGCACGCAAATACCACCTAAGCTCCAAACTCGGCGCAGTACTCGATGCCCTTGCCGACAAAGTCCTGATGCTCACCGGCCTCATCACTCTATCCTTCGTGGCCTGGGGGAGCGATGACTGGATCATCCCCAGTTGGTACATTGTCATGGTCGTTGCCCGTGATGTGAGTATCGGTATTGGGTGCGCCATGATCCTATCTCTGGGCATCAAACTCGATGTCAAACCGCATTGGACTGGAAAAGCTACCACCGTCGCACAGCTATTTACTTTGGGCTGGGTCATGCTAAAAGTAGTTCCCCTCCCACCACTTTATCCAACTATCATCGCAGCAGTGTTGACACTTTGGTCCTCATGGGCATACAGCCTCAACTGTATTCGACAACTCAACGGCACTCTACGTGCAAAGCAAAAATAAGTCTTCGGCTCCCGATCCTCTAACTCCACTCATCCCATTTCCGTGAAAACACCTACCATAGCTATCGTCGGCCGCCCAAATGTCGGGAAGTCTGCAATCTTTAACCGACTTGCTGAACGGCGTATCGCCATCGTTCACGACCAGCCAGGAGTCACCCGCGACCGTATCTCGGCTCCCTGCAAAATGACCGACCACCCCTGTGAAATCATCGATACTGGCGGGATTGGGATGGAGCTCGATGACGGATTCCACGACCAGGTCACCGTCGAGGCCGACATCGCCATGAATAGCGCCGACATCATCCTCTTCGTCGTCGATGCTCGTGATGGCCTTACCCCAACCGATGAAGACTTGGCCCAAAAACTTCGCCGCGCGAAACCTCCAGTCTTCCTGATCCTCAACAAAGCCGATCATGCCGAACAAGAACTCATGGTCGGTGACTTCGCTCGTCTTGGACTCGGCGCTGGCATCGCTATATCAGCAGCTCACGGCCGCGGCTTCGGAGAACTCGCCCAAACACTCGACGACACCCTCGAAAAAGTCATCGCCGAACAATCCGAGGAAGAAGAAGAAATTCAAGAGCAAGTCATGCGCGAGGGCTTGAAAATTGCGATCGTCGGTAAGCCCAATGCAGGTAAATCCTCGCTCATCAATGCCATCCTCAAAGACGAACGCACCATCGTCTCAGACATCGCTGGCACCACACGTGACGCTATCGACATCCCATACACCTGGGGAGAAGAAAAACACACCCTCATCGATACCGCTGGACTGCGCCAACGCCAAAAAATGGACACCTCAGTCGAAGTCTTCTCGGCTATGCGCACCGAGAAATCCATCCGGCGTGCCGACATCTGCCTCCTCGTCATCGACCTCGCTGCTGGCATTTCCTCCATGGATCGTAAAATTGCAAAAATGGTCAAAGAGGAACGTAAACCCTGCCTTATTATCCTCAATAAATGGGACCTCTTCCACCCAGGTGGAGCACGCCAAGCACGCCTCGAAGAAGCCAAAGAGCTCATCGACCGCGAACTCTTCTTCCTCTCCTGGGCCCCCTTCGCATGTGTCTCCGCAAAACAAGGACAACACATCGCTCAAATCTTCAACCAAATCTCACGCATCCGTCAAGCCGCACGCAACCCCATCACAACGGGACGCCTCAACCGACTCTTGTCTGACGCCATGGAGGTAAAACCTCCCTCACAGCATAAGAAGTATAAGAAGCGCGTAAAACTCATGTATGCCACCGCAGTGGTGAATGATAAATACACTGCGATCCCCGTCCCTCAGTTCATCCTCTTCGTGAACGACAAACGACTCATGCATGAGCACTACGAACAATACCTAGCAAACCGTATCCGAGAACAACACGATGTCCTTGGCGTCCCTATCGTTTTCTCTATCCGCTCACGCAACGCCTCTAAAGGTGGTGGCAGCCAAGGTGGACACGGAGACCTCGGCACCGTCGAATAAACACCCAAAACTCCCCCCAACCATCCCTAACAGCTGTGAGGTGAAGCCATTTCAGAACTTCCCTCACATTTGTGTATTTTTCGGCTTGCTACCAGCCACTGGCTGCGCGCTACTACCAGCATGCTGAACGTCTCGAACCTCACCACTCGTTTCCACACCCGCAATGGCATCGTGCGCGCCGTGGAGGATGTCTCATTCTCTGTCGAAAAAGGTCAAACACTCGGCATCGTTGGCGAGTCAGGTTCAGGTAAATCAGTATCATGCTACTCACTCCTTGGCCTCATCCCCCAGCCTCCAGGAAAGATCCATTCAGGCACCGCCATTTTCGATAATAACATCGACCTCCTGCAAGCCTCAGAAAAAGAACTCCGAGCAATTCGAGGAAAACGGATCTCCATGATCTTTCAAGATCCCATGACTTCGCTCAACCCCTTCCTGAAAATCTCTACCCAACTCATGGAACCCCTAGAAATCCATGAAGGAATCAAAGGTAAAGCTGCCCTCACTCGCGCTATCGATGCGCTCGCAGAAGTCGGTATCCCGGATCCAGAAAAACGCATCAACGCCTATCCACACGAATTTTCCGGTGGCATGCGCCAGCGCGTCATGATCGCCATGGCTCTAATCACACGGCCCGAATTACTCATCTGTGATGAGCCAACCACCGCCCTCGACGTCACCGTCCAAAAACAAGTCCTCGACCTCATTAAAGAACGCCAAGAAGAACTCGGTACGGCCGTCATCATGGTCACCCACGACCTCGGCGTCGTCTCTCAAGTCTGTGACCATGTCAATGTCATGTACTCAGGCCGCCTCGTAGAAAGTGCCAGCGCCAGCGACCTCTTTAAAAACCCCATGCACGCATACACACGTGCCCTCCTCAAATCCATCCCCGCCACCCACGCGAAAGGTGAGCGACTCTATACCATCCCCGGACTCCCCCCCTCACTCACCTCTCCTCCGCAAGGCTGCGCCTTCCATGCCCGAAATACTCTTGGAAACCCCGAACTCTGTATCCAAGACCACCCACCCGAACTAGTCGAGCGCGCCACAAACCATTGGGTCCAAAATTGCCCAGGATGTCTCGCGTCCTGATCGATCCCACTCCCCAGCCTGATGTCCTTCTTCGAGGAACTTGCTAACCAACGCATTGAAGAAGCCATCGCCAATGGACTCTTCGATGACCTTGTCGGCACCGGGAAACCACTCAACCTTGACGACTATTTCGCAACTCCGGCTCACCTGCGTGCTACCCACAGCATGCTCAAGTCTAACGGCTATATTCCACCAGAAGTCGAACTAATGCATGAAATCCATGCATTAGAAAAACAGATCACCAAAGCTGAGGGCAGAGTGCTCACCAAACTCGAACGCCAGCTCATCCATAAACAAACAGCTCTCGCTATTGCAATGGACAGAATACGCTCCCAGTCCAGAAACCAACAGGCCACTCAAAACCTCTCTTGGTGAAAAGATTGTCAACAAGACAGCATTTCTCTGCTACCCTGTCAGATCTATCCTCTAGCTGACGTATAGATCTGAGAATATGCAAGCTACCTATACTCTCCTCCCTGGCCTCCACGGCACTTCTGAGCTCTATGCACCACTCATAGCTGCGCTCAAACCCCATTCCTATGAGGCCATCGAGTATCCTACCGACCAAGCTCAAGACTATGATAGTCTCGTTCATTGGCTCGACCAAACACTTGACTGGAACATTCCCAGAATCTTCATCGCTGAGAGTTTCTCAGGCCCCATAGCCATGCGCCTCGCCGCAATGCATCCAGATTCCGCCCAACAACTCGTCCTAGCTGCTAGCTTTTGTGCCCCCCCAACAACTCCCAACCTAGCCCTCCTCCCCCTGCGCCCATTCTTTGTCCTTAGCCCCCCAAAAAAGGCTCTCAAACACTTCCTCGTCGGCAACAACGCCCCACCAGCTCAACTCGACCAACTCAAAACCATCATCCAAAAAATTCCCTCAAAAGCACTCACTGCTCGCATACGCAGCGTATTGGGACTCCGCCCCGAAGACTGTCCTCCACTCAAGTCAACGCCCATACTGATACTACAGGCCTCGGATGACAACCTCATCCCTTGGGCCACCCAAAACCAATTGCGCTTGCAATATCCCGAAGCCGAAACACATTGGATCTCATCTCCACACCTGCTATTACAAAACCAAGCAGAGGAGTGTGCCCAACACATCTCTGAATTTGTCTCTCAACACTCACCAAGCTATGCATAAACCACCCGTTGTCCTCTCTATCGCCGGGTCTGATTGCTCCTCAGGCGCGGGCATACAAGCTGACCTTAAAGCCTTCTCATACTTTGGCACCCACGGCCTCACCGCTATCACCTGCGTGGTGGCTGAAACCCCCAATAAAGTCGTCTCTATCCACCCAGTCCCGCCCGCGGTGCTCCAGGATCAGATTAAGGTCTTGCTCGAAACCTACCAAATCAGAGCGATCAAAACTGGCATGCTCTACTCAAAGCCACACATCGTCGCGATCACCGAGCTGCTAGAACAGCAACCCATCCCATTGGTCGTAGATCCAGTGATGGTCGCCACCTCAGGAGCACACCTGCTTAAAGAAGACGCCGTCGAGGCATATGTTAGCAGACTTCTCCCAATTGCCCAACTGGTCACCCCAAACCTCGCTGAAGCCTCAGTACTCCTCAACCAAGAGATCAGCCAACTCGACCAACTCGCTGACGCGGCAAAAGAAATTGGCTCAATCTATAACATCTCATGCCTCATCAAAGGCGGACACCTTCCTGCCGCTGAAGAACAACGCATCGACACCCTCTGGCATGATGGAAAAATCTACAATTTCAGCGCACCCACTGTCGAAATTGATAGCACCCACGGCACTGGCTGTACCCTCTCCGCCGCCATTACCGCAAACATCGCACGTGGACTCGATATCCCCGATGCCATCAAAACTGCCAAAGATTGGGTCCATTCCGCAATCTCGGAATCCTTCGACTTCCAGTCACCAAGCGGCCATTCCGTCCAAGCCCTCAACCAGCTGCGCCCCGGTGCCCTCCAACTCTAATTCCAATTATACAAAAAATCGCTGCCCCCTACTCAGCCGAGCATCCCCCTCCACACTACTCTCACATAGAAAAAAGCCCGCATCGCCATCGAGAGCAATGCGGGCTTTTCTTCTGAAAATTGCTGGCTAAGCCGCAATAGAATAGTGCTTCGATATATCTTTGAAGATATTATCGCGCCTTCTACGGGCTTCTTCAACATCCCTAGTTTTTAACGAAAAACGCAAACGTTCAGCCGTTGCGTCCGCTTTGTGCACTGTTAAGTGACACCACCAAACCCCACGATTGTTCCATAAGTGATGGTTTGGATTCTCGTCGTTTACACGAAGAGCCAACTTGGTCTTTTTCAATAACATTTGTCTATTTGGTTCAGGTTATAATATGCCTCTAACATGTCTACCCTGGACATCTAGGCGTTCAGACTAAGGGACTTTTGCCAATCCGCAAGACATTACTGGTGATTTGCCACATTACCACAGACTTTGACGATTTTACACAAACATAGAGATACCTAAAAAACAACCTAACCCACTAAAAGTAAGAACAAAACACAATCACCCCAACAACCAACCCATAGAATTTCGCACATTCAAGACAAGCTATTTACATTAAATCATTCCATATCTGGTCACATTTTTACCATCTCCGACTTTCACCCACCCAGCTGGCAGCCCAAACTCACTAATGAGGAAAACATTATTACCAGCTAATCCTTGTGCGATACGCAAATGCTATTCCCTCTGACAGGAAACGAACCAGATCAATACTCACAAAATAATCCCACCTGATTAAAAAGGATCTCTCATACCACAAATCCGTAAATGAATAAGGGGTGCAACTAATTAAAGTTGCACCCCTTTCCCTCATAAAAAAGTTACACCTCCCAATGTAACTTCCTAGAAAAATGGTGGGCAGAGCTGGATTCGAACCAGCGTACACTTACGTGAGCAGATTTACAGTCTGCCGCCTTTAACCACTCGGCCATCTACCCATCGTAGAAAATTTCGAATCTTGCGATTCTGCGGTTAGCACCCCTTGCGAGGCGGGGGATTTCTAGGACGGATCGCAGAGATCTGCAAGATAAAAACACTACTTTTTACGATTTATTTTTCTCTGCTGTTGCACAGCCACCCCGATGCTACGACACTCCACTTGGTCATGGAATTCACTGCTGAAATCATCAAGCGCAATATCCAGTTCATCACGAGTGAATTAGGGTTCTCAGACTGCCGCATTGCATCAGTCCGTCGCGCCTCTCATGCCGACCGCTACCTCGATTGGGTCAAGCAAGGTTGTGCTGGTGAAATGGCTTGGATGGAGCGCAATACCGACCGAAGAGTCCATCCAGCTGCCATCCTCCCAGGCGCAAAATCTGTCATTTCTCTCGCTTTAAACTATTTTCCCGGCCACCAAGCGCAAAACGATGACTACAAAATCGCACGCTATGCCTGGAATGACGATTATCACGATATCATCGAGGACAAATTAAAAGATCTCGACCTCGCGCTCGCCGACATGGGAGGCACCCAACGCTACTATGTGGATACCGGTCCAGTTCTGGAGCGCGACTTTGCCAATGACGCTGGGCTCGGCTGGAACGGAAAATCTACGGTTCAAATTCACAAAGATTTTGGTACCTGGTTTTTCCTCTGTGAACTCATCACAACCCTTGATCTCGAAGCTGACCCGAGTTTTGGTGACCATTGCGGCAAATGCACGCGCTGTATCGACCATTGCCCAACACAGGCCATCACTGGCCCACGTGAAATGGATGCGCGCCGCTGCATCTCATACCTCACCATCGAGTACGGAGGCAGCATTCCAACCGAGCTTCGCCCCCTTATGGGTAATCGTATCTATGGCTGCGATGTCTGCCTCGAAGTCTGCCCCTGGAATCGCTTCGCAAAAATAAGTCGAGAAACAAAACTGCACGCACGTAAAGAAATCTTCGATCACTCGCTGCGCGACTTCCTACGCATGGACCCCGATTCTTTTCGAAAGACCTTCGCTAAATCCCCCATCAAACGCATCAAACACAATCGCTTCATCCGTAACGTCTGTGTCGCACTCGGAAACACTGGAAGCCTCGAACACCTTCCCCTCTTGCGCGAACAGGCTGCCCATGCTGATCCTTTGATTGCTGAACACGCTCAGTGGGCAATCGACCAGATCAGCTCACGTGCTTAGCTTTCATCGACCCTCCCATTACAGAGCCACGTGAGCAGGCCCTCTTAGAGATCCCCCATGGCCCATTGGATCCCATTTAAATAAATGCTCAATACTTTAGGGTTCCAATAAATGTGTTCGTTGTGTCCAAGGGAACAATAGAAGACACGACCTTTACCATAGGACTTCGTCCAGCTTACTCCAAAATCATTGTCCGTTCTCTTAATCCCTCTCACTTTCATATCAGAGTTTTCCGTATCTAACCTCAACAACATATCCAGCTTGCTGCTGTCATAAGGATCCTTAAGCTGGTAGATCTCTTCCTTAAAATTCAGTGCTTCCCCGTCCTTCATCGAAGTGACAATCGGATTCCCCTCAGCTCCCTTAGCAAGTACGATAGACACATCCGTCCGAGCATTCCATGGGTGACCATCAAAATACCCACCCAACATTTCCCCAAATTCAGCCCATTGGTAAAAAGTGTCTGAGGCAGCATGAATCCCAATGAACCCACCACCATTTTTCACATAATTTAGCAAATTCTGTTGCAGCCTTCTCTCCTTTTCCAATGCCTTATCCTTCTCCTCTTTATTCAAAAGCTTGAACTTCACCGGATGCGGACGAAAAACTTCTAAAGTCGTGTTCAAAAAGCATATCGCATCAAACTCTTGAATCGCCTCAGCTTCAAAATTCCCCAAATCATTACTCACGACCGACTCATAGGCTCCCGATTCCTTCCCCATTGCTTCAAATGCAACCTTACCGATATCAATCGATTGATGGCGGTATCCTTTCGTCTCAGTGTAAATAAGTAATTTTCGCTTTTTCTTTGGTTCCGCTGCCTTCTGCGGAAGCGCCGCAGCCACTCTCTCTAACTTTTCAGGAGCTACATTCCCTTTCTCTTTGTTCTGCGAAGCACATAACAACGAAAAAAGACCTAAGCCTGCAAGAGCCATAGCCAGCGGAAGCGATTTCATTTTCATAGGCCTAAACTAACGTATCTCTCTAACGCTGCCTATCACCAACACAAAAAAATGACACCCTTCATGCGAAAGGTGCCATTGAGAAATACTTTTCTTTACTGCCTCTTCTTAATTAGTGAGAGCGACAAAATTCTTCGAAGCGGGTGATCCCTTCATTAAGAATATCAAGTGTCGTACAGTAACTGATACGAATGCAGTTGTCGTTACCGAACGCGATACCAGGCACCGCTGCTACTCTGTAACGGTTCAACAATTTGTCACAGAGATTCACTGACTTCATTCCCAATTGCTCGCAATTAACAAAGAAGTAAAATGCACCTTCTGGCTCCACAACACTGATATTCGGAATCGCCTTGAGACGTGCCAACATAAACTGACGACGCACATCGTACTCAGCTCTGAGATCTTCAACAAATGAATTCTCCTGAGTCAATGCAGCCAAACCACCATACTGGGCAAAGGTACATGCATTAGAAGTAGTATGTCCTTGAATCTTGCTGATCGCATCAGCCAATGCTTGTGGCGCTGCAATCCAGCCAAGACGCCATCCGGTCATGGAATATGCCTTAGAAAAACCACCTACAGTGATAGTCAGGTCGTAAAGCTCCTTGCTCAAGGATGCGATGGAAACGTGTTTTGCCTCACCGTAAATGAGGTGCTCGTAAATCTCATCTGAGAGAATCGTGATGTCTTCGAGAAGAGCTACCTCCCCAAGCGCCTTCAACTCTTCAGCTGTGTAGACAGCACCAGTCGGGTTGCCCGGTGAGTTGAGAATGATCATCTTTGTGAGACCTGTCATGTTCTCTTCGAACTCTTCAGGTGTCAGCTTCCACCCATTCTCTTCTTTCGTTTCTACGATTACTGGCACCCCTCCTGCAAGACGAACCATTTCAGGATAAGATACCCAATAAGGAGCTGGGATGATCACTTCATCGCCCTCTTCGACAACCGCCATGATCGCATTCATGCAGGAATGCTTGGCACCACTGTTAACGATCACCTGACGTGCATCGTACTCGAGATTGTTTTCCTGCTTGAGCTTGTTTGCAATCGCTTCACGTAACTCTGGAATACCAGCGGCTGGCGTGTACTTTGTCTTACCATCTTGAATGGCCTTGATCGCAGCTTCCTTAATGAAATCTGGAGTATCGAGATCTGGCTCGCCACCTGCTAAGCCATAGACTTCCTCGCCTTTGGCCTTCATCGCCTTAGCTTGGTTTGTGATGCTAAGTGTCAGAGAGGGTGTGACTTGGGTTACGCGTGATGATATGCTTTCCATTTTAGACGATGTGTAAAAATTGTTCGCACTCAAGTGGGCGAAGTCACTGTCTGTTGGAAACCCATGAGCTCGCCCTCTGGAGTCGAGGCATTTATTAATACATCAATACAAGACTGCAAGAGAAATGCCTCCTGTTGACGAGAATTTTCAAGTCCCGCCCAAACTACCGCACTTTCAAACCTCTCGCCGAAACCCATTTACCCTTACGGATTACTTTAGAAAATTGAAGCCCAGCCTCCTCAGCCTTCGCAGATGTCTCCTCCCATTGCTCCCTGAGAATCCCTGAAACAATAAAATCCCCATCATCCTTCATCGCAGCATGTATCTTTGGAAATGCTTCCTGCAATATCGTCGAAAATAGATTGGCAATCACTACCTCCCATTGCTTCTGCGGCTGCCACTCCAGGACGTCTTGGCACATGACCCGGATCCCATCTACCTTGTTTAATACCAGATTCTGCTCCGATACTCGTACGGCCTGAGGGTCAAAATCATGCGCCTCACATGCTTCAGCTCCCATCAATCGAGCCGCGATTGCCAACACCGCAGTGCCACAACCAAGATCCAGCATTTCCCAATTCTGCCCCTTACGCTCTCTTGCGACATCCACCAACATCCTCAGACAAGTAGATGTCGTAGCATGGTCACCCGTACCGAAAGCCATCTCAGCGGGCATGCGGACCACCTCACGTTTCGGATACTGTTGCTTTAACTCTTCCACCACGCCACGTTCACGACTCCCCGTTATCAATAATGCGTCCCTGATCTTTAATGGAGGCTTTACCACCTCACTTAATGCAGCCCAGTTCTGCTCTTTTACTAGGCGGACCGATCCTCCAAATTGCTTCTGAATGGCATTAGCCTCTTCTTCACTATCACAATAGACCTCTACTCTAATGCTCTTCCCCCCTTTGATTTCATTGATAACACTGTTAGGATTGCCATAGAAGCGCTCTTCCCATGCATCTAACCACTTAATCGATGATAATTTTGACCAATGCCACATAGGCCAAGACTTAAATCAGCCGCCGATTAGAAGCAAGAAGATTGCTCATGCTCCCACAATTTCAGGCACAAACTGCCGAATTCCTCTATCTACGAACCCCAACGCCCCCCCAACCACTCTCATCAAGCATCGTTCTTCACACATGCATCCCCCATCAGTAGACAAAGTCTCAAAATATCCAAAGCCCACACACCATAAGCGTCGCATTCTCAATAATCACTTTTTCACTGCAAAAAAAGTTTCTCAAAGAACACAAAAAAGAAACCGAAAGAAACAAAAACATGCTATCGTACCTGCAACCACACCTACCATGACTAGCAGAAGACACTTTATCACAGGCTCTCTCGCATCGGGCATTGGAGCCATGGCAGCCTCCATTACCCCAGCGAGTGCCCAGTTTCAAAAAACTCCGAGCTCCAAGCCAAAAGAAAGCTTCCGTATCCTCCATCTCACCGATGTGCACATGCGCCCAGAATACGAAGCGCCGGAACGCTTTGTAAAAATCATGCGTCACGCAATCAAATCAAGCGGTAAGATTGACTTCATTCTCAACGGTGGCGATGTGATTTATGCGGCTGACTACAGCAATATCAGCCGTGAACGCATGCTCAAGCAATGGGAGCTTTTCGACAATAATATCAAACCTCTCTTCGAACGCTACGGAGCTCTCTCATCTTTGGGAAATCATGACATGTGGTGGGCTGGCAAAAAAGACGATCCGATGCGTGGCAAAGATTACGTCCTCGAACGACTGGGACAAAAGTCGCGTTACATGAATGTGGAGAAAGGCGGCTGGGTGATCTTCACTCTCGATTGCAACAATCGAGGCTACCTCGATACTGAGCAGCTCGAATGGCTCCATGCCGAGTACAAAAAGCATGAGGGAAAACCCATGTTGATCATGTCGCACCAGCCACTATTAGAAGTGGCCCATGTTTTTGGCAAAGGCACGAGTGCGCGCCAGCAGGAAATCATTCGCCCCTTTATCGATAGCAAAGCGGCACCAGTGCACTTTCTCTCTGGTCACACCCACATCTTGGACGCTCTAGCCTTCAAAAACCTCAACTTCCACTGCAATGGTGCCCTCAGCGGTGCTTGGTGGGAGCCCCATATCAATGACAAAAACTGCAGTGTCGATGGCACCCCGATGGGGTATGGCATCATCGACCTCTACCCCGATGGTCACTTGGAAAACCAATACATCGATGTCACCGACTGTGCTGACGGAAAAATCCTCAAATCCTAATCCCCCCAATCATGCAGTCCTTCCGCATCCTATTCTGGAGCATACTACTTAGCATCTATGTGCATGCTGATGCTGAACTCAAAGCCTATTGGAAACTCGACGGCAACTTTTCTAACAACAAGCCTGTTCATCAAAAGCAAAACTTCAGCCCCCATAATTCCCCTACGTTCAGCAATGATAGTGTTAGTGGAAAATCTCTGAGACTGGATAGATCGAAACAACAATACCTACTCACCTCATCCCCCATACGAAAAGCGAACACACCAGCCCACTCAGTATCCTTGTGGTTTAAGCCTGAGACCTTACCCAAACACGGAAGCAGAGAGAGATACTTCCTCTTTGAATCGGTAAAAGGTGAAACCACAGACGATGCGGGCGCGATCCACCTCTCCTTGGGATTTTGGGCCGGAGCCACTCCCAATACCGTTAACCTCCAAACCTGGACACAAACCATTGACAAGGCTACAGGTAAGCCCATTGCCCAAGGGGGATTTGACTACCACATGCTACGTTCTGAACTCAAGAACCAGTGGACACACCTCGTCCTAAGCTTCGATTCCAATACCTTCAAAATCTATCTAGACGGCAAATTAGCGAAAACGCATTTTCTCCCCAAGCCAGGACCTGCAGCCCCATTTGGCGGTATCGTCTTTGGCGGGCACCGCGAAGGAATCGGACGTAACTTCGATGGATTGTTAGATGAAGTCTCGATCTGGCAAGGCAACCTGAGTAATGCGAATATTCAAAAGCTTTACACCTCCAAGCAGCCAAAAACTGCCCCGCTTGTAATAAAGGGCAAAGCACCTGAAGAACTTCGCTTGTTAGTCTGGAACATTTGGGGACGACTCAATCAGGCGGAAAAATATAATTTCGAAGGTAAGTCCGCTCGTCAAAGAACCATTGAGATTATCAAAGAGAGTAAAGCCGATATCATCGGCATGATAGAAACCTACGGATCGGCCGCAGATATCGCGAAAGGCCTTGGCTATCACTACTACACACCAAGTAAGTCAGCGAACCTCACCATCTTCAGTAAATACGAACTGTCAGATTTCGGCACACCAAAGGGGCTCTCATCCTTTTCCTTTATCACAGCCACCGCACATCTCTCACCTACAAAGAAGCTACGTGTCTACTGTATATGGCTCACCAGTGGAGGGAGACATATTGTCTCTATCAAAGATCCTAAGCTTTCTGATAAAGACTTTATCAATGGTGACAACAACCGCCGTGCCATGCTAGAGAAGTTCCTCTCCCACCCCTCCGTCACTATGGATCTGGAAAATGCCGAGAATCTTCCGGTAGTCGTAATGGGAGACTTCAACTGTGTCTCGCACTTGGACTACACCAAAGAAAGTAAGTCTGCTGACCTAAACTACCAGAGGGTCTTTGCAGATGCACCCACACACACAGCAATGCTCGAAAAAGGCTTCACAGATACCTACCGAGCCATGCATCCACGCCTCACCCAAGAGACACTCGGCTACACCTGGACGACGGTCGGGCTCGATCACACCTATGTCTCGGGAAAAGGTTTTGAACCCGTGGCCCCCTCTAATAACCCGCGCCCACAAAATCAAGATCCTTACGCGCGCATCGATTTCATCTACAGCTTAGGGTCACACCTGAGCCCCAGCTCTTCACAGGTAATCAAGCACTACAAAAACCATACCAAACGTAGTTTTCCTGAATTTCCCTCAGACCACGCCGCAGTTCTAAGCACCTTCAAAATTTCACAATAATTGACCATGCACTCAAACCCAACGAACACCTGCCATCTTCCAATAATAACATTGAAAATGACGCTCTTGATCACGAGCCTTCTTCTCACTCTCACAAACCTCACTCACGCTCAGAATAAAGACCCACATCCAAACACCCTCAGAGTGATGACCTATAATATCTGGCATGTCTTTGCAAAAGGGAAAGAAGTCGAAGCGGGCTGCCAGTTTATCAAAGAACAATCACCCGACGTCGTCGCCCTTCAAGAACTCACCAGCATCAAACCTGAACGACTTCAGGAACTCGCATCTAACTGGGAACACCCTCATAGCAGCCTCTTGAAAACGAACGGCTTCTCGGTGGGCTTGACCTCGCGTTGGCCTATTGAAGTGGTGGAAAAAGGCTTCTCAGGCATGCACCACGGCTACCTTCACGCCAAAACCAATGGCGTTCACTATTTTGTCGTCCACCTCTCCCCTTTCAAATGGGAAGTGCGCCACCGCGAAGCAGACCTGCTCTGCAAAAAGATCGCCCCTCTTCTCCGCCAAAATGAAAGCGTGATCGTCCTGGGCGACTTCAATGCTCTCACCCCAGATGACCGTAGGTGGTTAGAGTCGAAAGACAATGCGAATCTGCTCGAATCTAAACTTCAAACAGACGCCAGGCACGCTCATGTGCAAAACCTCAAAGGCGGAAAATTTGAGTACGGAGTCCTCCAGAAATTCCATGAGCTTGGCCTCGTAGATACCGCAAAAAACCATCTCCCGGAAAAAGTGGAAGCACGTCTCACCTCCCCCACGGGCGTCTGGGATGACAAAAAAACAGCCGTTAAGAAAGGCCAACGCATCGACTTCATCCTCGCCAGTAAAGACCTCTACAGAAAGGTCAAGGGCTGTAAAATCATTACCGAGGGAGAAGTGAATAAAATCTCAGACCACTACCCAGTGATTACTGATTTCAACAAGTAAGAGGACATTGCAGTTATCTAACCACTAAGCACCCCACCTACACCGATGACAACTCGCAGACAATTTAACAAACAAATGGGCTTCGCCATGCTTGGCTCGGTGCTCACCTCTAACAACCTCTCTGCTGCGCCAAAATTAGGAACAGCAAAAGCTGTAAGCGCTAGCAAAGGCATTGGCAAAGAGGGCTGGACGATCGCCGTCATTCCAGACAGCCAAAACTACGCCAAGTTCAAAAAAAATCAGCAGCACTTTGACTTAATGACAGAGTGGATCGCCAAGCACATGAAAGCTTGGAACATCCAACTCGTGCTCCATGAAGGTGACTTCGTCGAACAAAACGATATCGCCCAAGGTGGAGGACCAGGCTTTGGCGACCAGAACGCTGAAGAACAATGGCGTTCAGCTCAGCGCAGCATGTCCACCCTCTACGGCAAAGTCCCCACCATCTTAGCCACTGGTAACCACGATTACGGTTTCAGAAATGCCGAAAATAGACAGACACGCTTCAATAACTATTTCGGACTCACCGACAACCCACTCACTTGTGATGGATTAGGTGGCGGTATCTGGAGAGAAGGATTCACCAATAGCTTCGGGGCCACAACTCTAGAAAATGCCATCTACACCCTCAACGCTCCTGACGGACGAGACATTCTCGTTGCTTCCCTAGAATGGGGGCCGCGAAATGAAGTCGTAGAATGGGCTAAAGACTCTCTTGGCCAACTCAAATACAGAAATCACTTCGGTATCTTACTGACACACTCCTATCTCCATGACGACAACCAACGTGATGGGGTTAAGAACCGTCCTGGCAATCCACATCGCTACCCCACAGGTAAAGGCGGGAATACAAACGACGGTGCAGACCTCTGGGAAAAACTGGTGAAAGATTCACCTAACATAAACTTAGTCCTGAACGGCCATGTCGAGGGAAAGCATGTGGGCTACAGAATGGATGTGAAATCTAACAGGGACACAGTGCACCAAATGCTGTTTAATTCTCAAGGTCTCGGTGGAGGAATGCGTGAAAATGGCAATGGAGGTGATGGATGGATCCGGCTCCTAACTTTCGAACCAGACCGCCGTACCCTCTCAGTACGTACCTTCTCACCTTTCATGGAAAAACTTGGTAAAACCGCTTGGAATACAGGTCCTGGTCACAATTTTACAGTCGAAATATAAATAACCCAATGGCATGAAAAAAACGATCATCACCCTCATACTTCCCATTTTTATAGGCACCATCCGAGCCGAGGACATCGTCGACGTGTACCTGCTCATTGGTCAATCTAACATGGAAGGTGTAGGCAGACGCTCCAAATTAGAGAAGGAATATAAAGAGATCGATAAGGTGCAAATCTTTCACAGTAAATCCATTGGTGACGGAGACTCCGCAAATAAATGGGTTCCACTCAAGCCTGCTGGCTGGAAAGGCACATCCACAGGAGGCTTTGGGCTTGAGATAAGCTTCGGTAAGTCACTTCATCAAAATGCTCCTAACAGAAACTTCGGACTCATTAAGCACGCAGTTGGCGGCACAAGCCTCTTCGCCGATTGGGTGCCTGGCTCCTCACCTCACGACACAAGCAGCTGGGGACCGCAGTATGCGACATTTCAAAACACAACCACCAAAGCCCTTGAAGCACTGAAGCGAAAAGGCAAAACACCCATTATTCGCGGCATCCTCTGGCAACAAGGAGAGGCCGACTCAAAGAAACAAGAAAATGCGGAAGCATATGAACAACGTCTTACCCAGTTTATAGACATCACCAGGGAGACCTTTGCTGAGTATTCAAGCAATAAGCAGGCTGACAGTATACGCTTCATTCTAGGACAAGTCATCCCAGATTACACAAGAGGAAGTGCAGCGCACAAAGCATACCCTTTCCGCAACGACGTTCGTAATGCCCAGCTGACTGTTTCCCAAAAGCTCAAGAACGTTAGAACCATAAAGACTAACAAAAGCTTCGAAACCCACGCTGATGAAAAAGACGGTTATCGGGACGGTGATAACATCCACTTCAATGCTGACGGTCTCCTCAAACTCGGTGAAGAGATGGCTAAAGCTGCTCTCAATCAATAAACTGCGACAAACCAGGAGAATACTTCCTGAACTTTCACAATCCTATCACCCACACACCTCCACTTATGCACAGTAGACGTTCATCCCTAAAAACTTTCGCCTTCGCTAGCGCTTCACTTGCCATTTCGCCGAAGCTCTATGCTCTGATGAAACCTCTCAATAAAAGCATCACACTTGGCATCATTACAGATGTCCATATCGGCTTTGTCTCTGAAGCGGAGAAACGCTTAGACGCCTTTCTCAAGGAAATGAAAAAAGAAAGACCCGACGCACTTGTCCAGCTCGGTGACTTTGCTTTTCCCAATGCAAAATATCAAGCGCACGCTGACCGCTTCAACGCGGCACACGAGCACACGATCCACGCGATCGGCAACCACGAACTCGATCACGGTCTAACACGCGATAGCGCTGTGAAAGCATGGGGCATTCCTGGCTACTACTACAGCAAAGAAGTAGAAGGCATCAAAATCATCGTGCTCGATGGCAATGATCGAGGCTCCCCGACATACAGCAGCCACGGTGGCTACCATTCTTACATTGGTCCCGAGCAACAAGCATGGTTAAAGAAGGAACTCGACGCAGCGGAACAGCCCGTGCTCATCGCCAGCCACCAGCCACTCGCCGGCACCATCGCAGTAGACAATGCTCAAGAGATGCAGGAACTCCTCTCCCACTATCAAGATAAAATCCTCCTCTGCATCAATGGCCACTCCCACGTGGACCAGCAATTAGAAGTGAAAGGCATCCACTACCTCCACATCAATTCAGCATCCTACTATTGGCTCGGAGGCAGAGTGCGTCTCGCCACCTATAAAGACCCACTCTTCACCACCATGACCATCGATCCGAAAGCTGCGACGATCACCCTCAAAGGCGTCAAATCTTCCTGGGCCAAAGGCACCCCCGAAGATGCTGGCTACTTCAAAGATGGAAAGCACGCCGATAAAAAGGATATTGTCCGACCAGAAATTAGAGCCAGACGCTTTGCACAAGTAACAGCCCTCACTGACCTCTCTGGAAAAGTCCTCTTACCGGTTAGACAATGGATCAACAAAGAGGGAAAAAAAATCCAAGCATCACTCATTGCACAAGGTGGAACCTTAGAGAAACCCATCGTCATCAAAAATGGGAAAGTCTGCCTCAAAGTTGGAAAGAAAAACCACCTCTTCCCACTCACTGACCTGAGCCCAGAGGATCAGAAGCGCATCAAAAAACTTCAGCGATAAATAGCCGCACCATTCGATAATTAAACCTCCGCGCTGAAATCTGTCGGGTCTGAAGAAAGACCGCATGTCCCATATTCGCAATGCATGGAAGCTCTGGTGTACAGTCCAACAAAAGTTTCCAAAAGAAAACCATTTACACCACGTGAGAAACACCCACTTTTAGAAGCACCACACAAATTAGGTCTAATCTTGGACCACCAAAACCTAATTCACAGCACCACTCCTTATGAAAGCTCTACCATACACTGCACTAGCTGCATTCATTGGCTTTACCCACGCAAACGCCGCCCTCACCTCTGGTCTTGTCGCTTATTATAACTTTGATCAAGCAGGCGCCGCAGGCTTAGTGAACCATGCACCTGGAGCATCAGGTACAGATGCATCTTGGACAAATGCACCCGTCAATGGCTCCACTGGGTTCACCGGAAATGCAACATTCAACCCAGGTAATGGAATCAGCGATCGAAGCTCTCTTCTCGTAGGCAATGCGATTAACTTTGTCGATGGAGATGGAGGAAACACCATACGCGTATTGCTCCCATTTAGCTCTGCCGATTTAGGCCAAAGCTTTAGTATTTCTATGTGGCACTACCTCGCACCAGGTGTAGATAATTTGAGTAACCGCTACCAAGCGATCGAAGCTGCTAACAATTACGATGTCTCTTGGGGCACCGATAGTAGTTATAGCTCTAATGCGGATTACGTGGGTTATGCAGAAACGGCAAAGGGCACAGAGCTATTAGGCATTCTAGAAGAAACGTGGAATCATGTGGTTCTCCAATATGATTTGACCAGCAACTCAACTCTCAATGTGTATGTGAATGGAACCCTCAGAGACACAGTCACGGATACCTCAGGCACATTCTCATTCACTGGACTCCACTTAGGTGGCTCCAGAGACGGCAGTGTTGCAGCTATCGGAGATCGAGACTGGGACGGCATGATGGATGAAGTCGCGCTATGGGACCGTTCACTCACCTCTGATGAAGTAACATCTCTCTATAACGCTGGTCTATCAGGTATTGCAGTGACAGCTGTTCCCGAGCCCTCTTCTGCTGCACTACTTGGCTTATCCAGCCTTGGACTTATGCTGCGCCGTCGCAGATAAACTTCACCATTTCATACAACAAGTACATATCCCCCTTGGTCAGCTTGATGTTGGCCAAGGGGATTTCTATTTCACCTCCAAGCATTAGAACAAGGCTACCTCATGAAACGTTGCTCAGTTACCACGAGCTAAGCACCCTACCCGGATTTATCGCTTATTGAAGGAAAGCAAACACCATATCCGAACCTGTCGTGTGCATTAGTAAGGTCCTGTGTCGTTTTTTTCGCTCAATAACACTCTCATCTCTCAGAGTTCCTCTGAATCTCCAGAAACTGCGAAAAGTGCCATAGAAGCCCTCCCTAAATTTAAGGCTGCCATTACTCTGGCGTTGTAGCAATAACTTCAAGGACTCAAAGTACGCGTATAACAAGAATATCCGCTCTACCCTAAGCTGGGGCAGCATTCTTTGTGCACTTCAAAATAACAACGCCCTCACTCCAAACAAAATTAAAAATGGTCGGGACTACAGGATTCGAACCTGCGACCTCCGCTCCCCCAGAGCGGCGCGCTACCAAACTGCGCTAAGTCCCGAACACGTTGGCGAAGATATGTGGCAATTCGATGTTGGCAAGCCAGAAATTTCCTGCATTTTCAAAACATGCAAATGATCAAGACAGCAGTGGTAGGGGCCAGCGGTTACACAGGGATGGAATTGCTGCGACTCCTACTCATGCACCCAAATGCTCAGCTATGTTGCGTCACCTCACGCCAATACGCTGGTGAATCTCTCGCATCCGTATTCCCACGTTTCGCAAAGGCCGATGGCAGTGCACTCACATTCATTCAACCTGAAGCAAAGCTCATCAAAGATAGCGGAGCTGAAATTGCTTTCCTTGCACTCCCACACGGAGTGGCCGCTGAATACGCAACAGCGCTCCTAGAACTTGGGATTAAAGTCATCGATCTATCAGCAGACTTCCGCCTCAATGACCAACAAGTATACGAAGAATTCTATGGAACACCTCACCCTGCTCCAGAACTCCTCCAACAGGCCGTCTATGGTATGCCAGAACTTCAGGGTAGAAGTGAAGCAATTCGTGAGGCCCAACTCGTAGCATCACCAGGCTGCTACCCCACCAGCATCATTTTACCTCTAGTACCATTACTCGAAGCGGGTTTGATTGACCCTCAGTCCATTGTCACCTGCTCCATGAGTGGTGTAAGTGGTGCAGGTAAAAGCTCCAACGTCCTCTTCTCGTTCTGTGAAGCAAACGAAAGCGTGCGTGCCTACAGCGTGCCAAAACACAGGCATCTATCAGAAATCGAACAAGAACTAGGTATCGCTGCAGGCACTCCAGTGACGATGTCCTTCACCCCCCACCTCGTTCCTACCCATAATGGTATCTGTACCACCACTAGCGCTCTGCTCACTGGTGACGCCTCAAAAATCTCTGAAGTTCTTGAGAAGGCATATGCCGATAAACCTTTCGTCAGGTTGCTCGGTGAAAATAATCCCGCTGACACAAAAAATGTGACACGTACCAATTTCATTGATATCGGCTGGGCCGTCGATCAACGAACCGGTAGAGTCCTTCTATACAGTGCTGAGGATAACCTCGGTAAAGGTGCTGCAAGCCAAGCCGTCCAGAGCTTCAACCTCATGGCCGGTCTCGAAGAGCAAGCTGGACTTCACAACCTCTAGTACCTACTATTTCAATCCCACTGACTCCAACCTAACAAATGTCGACTCCCTTCCGTAAAATCTCTGGCGGTGTGTGCGCACCTAAAGGCTTTTTGGCCAATGCCGTTTCTGCTGGCATCAAAAACCCTGAGGCAGATCGACTCGATCTAGCACTCATCTACAGCACTTCACCTTGCGTCGCAGCAGGGACCTTTACTACTAACCGCATCAAAGCCGCTCCTGTCCGAGTGAGCCAAGCCCACATGCGTGATCGTGACATTCAAGCCATCGTTGCTAACAGCGGAAACGCCAATGCTTGTACTGGAGTCAACGGTATTGCCGATGCCAAAAATTCTGCAAAAACCATAGCCAAAGCCCTTGGCCTCAGACAGGGACAAGTCGCAGTATGCTCTACAGGCGTCATTGGCCTCCCCATGCCAATGATGCGTATCACCCCCCAGTTCCCTCAACTCATAGATGGCCTTGACCGCAAAAAGGGCACGGATGTCGCAAAGGCTATTATGACTAGCGACACACAGCATAAGGAAATAGCCATCACCATGGACCTCGATGGACACAAGGTCAAAATCGGCGCCTGCGCTAAAGGAGCTGGAATGATCTGTCCAAGCATGGCTACGATGCTCTGTTTCATCACAACCGATGCGAACATTGGTAAAACGAGTCTCGATAAAGCCGTGCATGAGGCAGTCGAACATTCTTTCAACCGCATTACCATCGATGGCGATATGAGCACCAATGACTCGGTCGTCGTTCTCGCTAATGGCCAAAGCGGTATGCCGAGAATCAAACATAATTCCAAAAATTACCGCCTCTTCCGTGAAACTCTCGAGTTTGTAATGTTAGAGATGGCGAAGTCTCTCGTGCGCGACGGCGAACGCGTCACCAAATTTGTGACTGTAAAAGTCCGCGGGGCTCGCACCTACAGTGACGCTAAGAAGGTCGCTGAAGCTGTGGCAAATTCAGCTCTCGTGAAAAGCTCCTGGAATGGTGAAGACCCTAACTGGGGACGGATCATTCACGCGATCGGATATTCACGCGCTATGATCCGTGAAGAACTCATTGACATCTACATCGGCTCTAAACCTGCTTGCCTAGGAGGCATGGAAGCATCCACTCCCATGGATGAACTTCGTAAGCGAGTCGCCAAAGATAAATTCGAAATCACCATCGACCTCCACCTCGGAGACGCCGAGTACACAGTGTACACGAGTGATATGTCTCCCGAGTACATCGACTTCAACCGATCCGAATACGCATATTGGAAACAAGCGCGCAAAGATGGCCTCACCAAGCAATAACATTCTATTGTAAGATTAGCTCACCACTAGCGTACCCCAAACAACCCATGCCTACTTCTACGCCACCCAACCTCTCTCGACTAAGCCTCTGCGCTGCGGGAATAACCACTAGCCTCTGTCTCCTTTTGGCTAGCTGTGGCCATCAAGCTGGCGGCACCATTGAAGTGTACGAAACTGTCGGTTATCAACCCAATTTCGGCCCCTTCGATAGCAATGGGAATTACGTCGATAAATGGGCTGATAACCCACCACGGAGAAAATATATCTCACGTGACAAAAAGAAATCCACATCAACTCCATTGGCTCCAGCCCCTGCCCCCGAATATGCAGCCGCTCCGCCCAAGAAATATACTCCACCTCCCCCTGTAAAGGCATCTAACAGCACGAGTAGAAAAAAGCAAAGTGTTGCTGTTAAACCTAAGAGCAAACCTCCCATCACCCACACTGTACGCAAGGGTGACACGCTATACGGCCTTTCCAGAAAATATGGCACTTCTGTCAGTGCGATACAACGGGCAAACCGAATCAAAGGCACCACTATTGGCATCGGCCAGCGACTCATCATTCCTCGCTAGCCCAATTTAATGCTCATCATCCATACTGCTGCCACATCGACGGCAAAACTTTGCATCAGGTAGATGGCCATGAACCCCACAGCTGGGGCATGCATCTGTCGTTCTATCAGGCTCTTGTAAGCGCATCATCTCGCTTGTCACAATGCCAGTCGGCACAGCAATCACGGCATATCCAGTCAAGATCATCAAGGTCGTGATGAAGCGCCCCAAATCAGTCTGCGCGACAACATCTCCATAGCCAACCGTCGTAATGGATACTATCGCGTAGTAGATACTCTTGGGAATACTCGTAAAATCAGTCCCTGGTTGCCCACCTTCCAGATAATACATCAATGTCCCTGCAATGGTTGAAAGCAATAGAATCGCAAAAAAGAAAACTGTGATTTTTGCCCTCGATCGAGCTAATCCATGCAAAATCACCTCTGCACCCTGAACATGATTTACCATCTTCAAGATCCGGAACATCCTTAATAAGCGTAATGCCCTTACCACTCCAAAGGCTGATGACGCTCCAAAAAATAGCACAACGTATGCTGGTAAACACGATAACAAATCTACAACGCCGTAAAAACTAAGTGCGTATTTTAATGGCTGCTTGCTGCACCATAATCTCAATAAATATTCGAGCGTGAATATCCCCGTGAAACACCATTCCAATGTCAACAACACCCCTGAATACTGAGCATCCAGTCCACGCACAGTCTCTAACATTACCACTGCCACACTTAAACCAATGCACCATAACAAAATGACATCAAATAGCTTCCCGGTTGGAGTCTCTGCCTCAAAAATAATTTCACGCACTCTGCGCTTCAAAGATACCTTCGACTCATCTGACTCACTATCCATCACGACCAGTATTTGCCACCACTAACCCGCTGTCAACTACCATGGGCCTGTGATACTAACCGCTGTAGTTAGAAAGTGAATGCTTCTTGACTAACAAACAAACGTTCACATAGTATGGCTGATCATAATAACTATGTTATTAATATGAAACACAGCACATCACACCTTACTCTCCCCAGTATTTATCTAGCAACTGCCACAATGGCACTCTCTGCCGGCTTCCAACTCCAAGAACGTTCAACCAGTGGCCTAGGACGCGCCTTCGCAGGTGAAGCCGCCATTGCAGAGGACGCCAGCGCTATTGCCACTAATGCTGCAAGCATGCTCTTACTGGATGGCACCCAAGTATCTGCAGGCGCCTCCTACGTCATGCCCAGTGTCAAAGTCAGTGGAACTTTCAATGGGATACCAACAGCCGACCCAGGCCCCGCCCAAGAAGCTCTCGTCCCCTACGCATACATCAGCCATAAGCTCAACGAGGATTGGGCTCTAGGCCTAGCCCTCCATGCAAGATTTGGACTGAGTACAGACTATGCTGATAGTTTTCTCGCCACTAGCTTAGCCAAAAAAAGTGAAATCACGACTGTCTACATCAGCCCTAAACTCGCTTATCAAATCAATCAGGCTTGGAGCATCGGTGCCGGATTCGATGCCGTAAACGTAGACGCCACGCTCACCAATGCCATTCCTAGTCCAGTTCCTGGCCTGGGAGGTGCCACGGTGCTCGATGTAAGTGGGGACGATTGGGCCTACGGCTTTAACCTTGGCACAATGTACCAATGCTCCGAGCGTACTCGCTTTGGACTAGCCTACTATTCTAAGGTCGACTTCACTCTAGAAGGGCAAGCCAGAACCGACACTGGATTTCCAGGTGTACTCCCACCCACTAGCACAACCTCCGCCTCTGCTAAATCAACACTGCCACAGTCTATCGAACTCAGTGGATTCCATTCACTCAATGATAAGTGGGATCTGCATGCTTCCTTTACTTGGACTGACTGGAGTGTATTCGACGAGCTCCTCATCAATACCATCAATGGCGACCTTCCCCCAACACCTGAAAAGTGGAAAGATGTCTATCGCGTGGCCGCTGGTGCAACCTACCACCACAATGACAGGTGGACATTTCGTGCCGGTCTCGCATTCGATGAAAGCCCTGTCCCATCCGCTGAATTGCGCACCTTACGAATCCCTGATTCTGATCGTTTCTGGCTAAGCGCAGGAACCACTTATAATATCAATCAATGCTATAGTGTGGATTTAGGCTACACCCATATCTTCGCCAAAACAGTGCAGATTTCTGAAGGTGCTTTCCAAGGGAGAGCTGAAGGTCACGTCAATCTTGTCGGACTCTCCTTCAACGGAAAATTCTAGCCCGATCCACTTACCCTCGCGATCAGCGCGAGTCACTTCGGTGGCTCGCTTTTCTTTGTAATATTCTGATCCAGCCATTGATCAAAATAATCCTCTCTATCCTGAACCGGATCCCTTCGTGTCCTGAAATTTTGCTGCCGCTCTAATTCTGCAGGCATCGCACCTAACACGAGGCTCACTTTCTTAACTTCCCCGCCTCGCATCAATTCAATCTCGACTCGATCCCCCTCGCGCTTAGAAGTCACCATTTCGATGAATTGCATCGAAGCCACTGCATTGCGATTAAATTGCTTCCTATCCACACTAAAAATGGCGTCACCTTGCTCAATCCCAAATTGATCAGCGGGCGAACCATCCACGACTTCAGTAACAAGCACTACGGACAAAACCTCCCCATTGATCTTCTCAGCTCCATTGTCCATTCGGATACCCACAAAGCCTTTTGGCTTACCATACTTTTCAAAAATCACCCGGTCTTTGATCAGGCCTAACAAACGAGATTTTGCCTCGGGAGCCGCTTCCTTTTTGTAATACTCAAGCAAAATACCAATAGCATCCTCAGGATTATCTTTCGCCCACGACTCTAGGGCTAGATGCGCTTCCGCCCGTTTTTCATAGGTCTCAGCGTTGAGTTGCTCCACTAAATCAGCATGCGTTTCAGCACACAATGATCCTGACAGCAAGAGAGAGCAACTTAACATGTAAGGCACTGAGAACTTCATACCCGGACACTATAAGTGAGAAAATGAATCCCTCAACAATGAAAATGGCCCACTCTTGAGAGTGAGCCATTGTTGAGAGTTCAATGTCTGAGCTTCCTAGCGGCCAAAGGCGTTTTTCTGAGGTACAGTGATATTGTCACCAACTTGTACCTTCACCCGACGTCCCTCACTCGTCTTGAGGTCGATCTTCGTCTCACGCCCATTACGTTCGAGCACGACACGGTTCATAGCCCCAAAAGTGTCAACGCCACCTGCCGTCGCAATCGCCTCGTAAATCGTCATACCATTACGATATTGAACAGGACCGTCTCGCTTCACCTCGCCAGATACCGTCACAAACTGATTCTCACGCTTGCCAATCCCCTCTAGCTTTATCTCATCCCTTACAGTAATGATCGTAATACGAGGATTAGAGTAAATCTTTGCTCCCTTATAGGCTTCCTCAATGCGTCGAGCAACTGTCGAACTACTGCTCCCTGATGCTTTCACCCCTGACTTGAGCATGGGCATGTATAATAAGCCATTATCAGCAACAACGTATTCACCATTAATGGATGCCTGCTCACTTGCTGGCACCCCCTTGATGGTAATAGTGACTTTTTCACCAGAAGATACCGAGCCAGCCTGTAGAGCAAGACCCGTGGCGAAAAGAGCTAAGAAGAATGCGATGAGTTTTTTCATAATAAGAATGTATCAGAGAGTTCAATATTAGTAAAGGTCACTAGATTTTCCTGAATCTGAGCCCGCGGTCTCAACACTACGCCCAGCCTTAGACTTGTCCTGCTGGTTCGGTGAATAGTATGTGTAATAGCTCGTGTAGTATTGATACTGGCTGTCGCTGCGAACATCTACATTGTTCAAGACAACCCCAAGCACTGTACCTCCAACATTTTCAACTGCTTGCTTCACTCGAAGAAGCATATTGCGTGGAAGCTTACGATGCTGAACCACGATCATTGTAAGATCCACCTCGCTGGAAATTACCGATGCATCACTCACACCAAGAATCGGAGGTGAATCAACTAGCACCAAATCAAAACGGTCCTTCACCTCCTGAATCAGTTCAGACATCCGACGTGAATTCAATATCCCCGCCGCGTCGGCTGGCAAAATACCCGATGGCATGAAGTACAAATTCTCGACCGGTGTCTGAAGAATGACTTCCTCCAATGGCAAATCGGTCGTCAAAAAATTCGTCAAACCAACTGAGTTTGCAATGTCGAAGAAGGTGTGAAGACGCGGACGACGTAAATCTGCATCAATCATCAATGTCGAATAACCACCCTGAGCACAAATATAGGCCAGATTAACCAAGGTCGTCGATTTACCCTCACCAGCACCACCTGAAACCACGGTGATAGCGTTATCATTCTGGTTCGGTCGGTTAAATTCAATGTTCGTTCGTAAAATACGATAAGCCTCAGCATCAGGGCTGGAAGTCGATTGCTTGTGTAAAACCCCCACATCTTTTGGTACAACAGCTAATACTGGTACCTGTAGGTATCTTTCCACATCTTCCAAGCTCTTCACAGAAGTATCCATTAACTCCAATGCAAAGGCGATCCCCACACCAAACACAAGACCAGCCACCGTACCCAATGCCATATTCAGAATCCAATTTGGCGACACATAGTCCGCCACTTCTGGTTCCTTAGGAAAGGCATAGAATTCAATAGGCTCAATGGACATATTCTCCTGCAACTCCTCAAGCACATTACTTGTTCTGAGCGTATTGAGTGTCTGAACGGCATCCTCGTAATCATTCTTATACGTAGTAAAGAGCGTATAATCCTGTGCTGTGTTACGAGCTTCACCTTCCGATTTCTCAGCTGATTCTTTCAAACGTTGAACCTTGGCTTCAGCTTCGGCTAGGAGGACCTTCAACAAGTCACGAACCTTCAGCACCTTCGCATCCAAATCCTCACGTAAAATCGATATCTGTGAGTCGTATTGCTTCACCAAGGGATGGTTTTCTCCAAGACCTTGAGCCATTGCTCCAGCCTTCTCGCGTTTCGCTTCCTGGTATTGCTCGTAAGTACGAGAAAGAACTGCACTCTCAGGTCGATTGAGACCCGCTACATGCGAGATCAACGTATCGTCGTCTAATCCTACCAAATTCTTCACCTGCAGCGCCAACTCATCGCGAGACTTCACCGCCTCGTCATAAAGCAAATTCTCCTGCTGCACATCTCTTCGAACCACATCTGTGGTTCCGCCACTGTTGTAACGGTCAAAGTATATAATTCCTGTCTTAGTCGAAAATTCTAACAAGCGATTCCGGTAGTCTTCGACAATATCTTCATGTTTTTGAATTTTCCGATCCAATTCAAAACGTGTCTGCTCACGTCGCTTGATCTCTTGGCTCGAACGCATTTCACTATATGCAAGAGCAATCGCTTCAGTCACGGGCTTCACAAGCTCGCGGTCATTCTTGACCATCCGCATAGAAATCTCAATCAAGTCAGTGCCCCGTTCCTGACGTGTCGAGAGCCCGGATTTTAAAAGTAAAATAGCGTCAGCTGTAGAGATTTGTAGTTTCTGTGGCAGCTGAGTCATCTCAGCTGCACGCTTCAAAACCTCGTCAGATTCAATAATCTTGAACTGTGTACCAAAGAACTGACGTGTCATCAAAGTGGACTGCCCACCAGTACTCAACATCTGATTCTTTGTCCCCAATGGGTTGATCTTCACTACAGCCGTCGCCTCATATTTCTTAGGCATTACGTAAGTAATCACTGCTGCAGTCAGAACAACCAAGATGAAGGTCAAAAGAATAATTCCATAGCGGTTTTTGAGAATTTGCCAGTAATCGACAGCGTGCAGTGCAGCATCAGAGGTATTTAAAGAATTGTTGGGTTGCATTTTCGAATCGTATACAGATGGGAATCAGACGAAGTAACTATAGGAATCACTTCCATCTGGCAAAGAAAAAAGCCCCCACATATAAGGATGTGAGAGCTTTTTCTGAGATTATAAAGGTGCGCTAGCTCACCTATGATTAGAAGGTGTATGTAAGACCTGCTTGCACACGGTTGCGGTCGTAATCGCGAGCAAGGGTGTCACCAGCATCGTTCGAGTTGGTGTAGTTGTAGTGCACATTAGCGGAGAAGTTATCAATGAACTGATAGGTCGCTCCAATGTGGCAGTTAAATACATCGACCTCATCGTCAGGACGACCACCGTAGTACTCGTTGGCTACGTAGTTCACACCTCCAGTGAAGAAAAGCTGCTGGGATAGGTGATAATCTCCAGCCAAGGAGAAACGGAATGCACGGTTGTTCTCGAAGTTAGATCCGAAAAATGAAGTGCCGTAGTCATTCACATCATAAGCAATAGACCCACGAACACGGAACTGGTTATTCACACGCTGCTGATAGCCCACCTCAAATGTTGGGTCAGTTTGTGCATCACGTGTTTTCACCTTACGGTACTGTACACCAGCCTTAGCAACCAACACTGCTGTGCGATTGATACGGTACTCAGTACCGACCAGAACCTTATGGTTATCTGAATCCAAACCACCTTTCACGTCTGTGAAACGGTAACGGTAATCCAGAGTCCCGACTGCTTGTGGACTTAACACATAACGGAACTGGTTATAGGCAGTGAAGTTCTGACGATCATTGCGTGAATCGTTGCTGTCGTAGTTCAGCGTATCGTACTTTACACCAGTATATGTACCGAGACGCTCAGTCCACTTGTAACCCACAGAGTTGTCGGTTGAGAAGAACAAGTACTCGTCGTTAGTTCGATCATTCACCGCACCGTAGGTGTAGTCTGGCTCAAGGCCATAAAACACATAGTTACGTGTTGAGAAACGAAGACGCTCACTCACGTTGTGGGAAATATTAAGTAGGCCGCGGGAATCACTGTAGGTGTCCTTGACCTGTGAATTCTCCACATTGTCAAGATAGTGAAGGATTCCCAACTTGATGTTGAAATCTACATTCGTTTGTGGCCCCAAATTAAGGTAATTCGCACCAACGCTCAATGAAGTGTAGCTGGCTGAATCTCCACGGTTCGCACGAACTGTAGGAGTAACGTTGTCATCATAACCAAAGTTAAGCTTCGCGTTGAACTCCAATGGGAGACTCTCCGTGATGCCGTCGTTTGGTGAGACGTTAAAAATCCCCTGCGCGGCAAGTGATCCTGTGGCTAGTGCGCTGATCGCACATACTTTTAATGACTTCATAGGTAAGTTTTATTATTCGAAAGTAGGAAATTAACGGCTGGCTCCTGGAGGCGTGTTAGTGATGCTGTTAGCCTCACTAGGAATGCCTGCAGGACCCGAGACACCTGCACCAGCTGGGGCGCCAGTAGGAGGACCGACAAGTGGGTGGTTAGGGCCACCAGGCCCTGGGTTTCCATTGGGATCACCCTCTGGAAAATCGAGTGGATGAACAGGTCGAGCCTGAGCTGTACCCAACTCAGCATTGACTTTGTTTGCTACTGCCGCAATCTGCTTGCTCGCATCCGGAGCAACTGCAGTTGCTGCAGCGACAATTTTAGAAATTTGTTTCGGTGCTGCTGTCGCGGCTGTCTCAACAATCTGACCGACAAGTTCAGCATTCGCTTTGGAGCTTTGAATCGCTGCCTTAACAACATCCCCTGCACACGCTTCATTGGCTGCCACCATCTTGGCGACAATCTCTAAAACTTTCTCAGGAGACTGAGTAACGGATTTTTTGACCTCTGTGGAGATGGGAGCACATGGCTCTGCCTTCGCCTCATTCTGAGCGTTCGCCATGGATGCTGACGCGACAAGCGCTCCAAGCATGGCGTATTTCATTGTGTTTTTCATAATCTCATTTTGGGTGATTGTTCGGAGGCTTTGCGCCACCCTCAGCTACTCAAAGCCTCCCAAAAAACGACCCTCGTTACCAAGGCCGACATTTCCGAAGACATCATTTGTAGCAATACCTTATGTAAACTAGAGTTTTGAGGCTGGCGATAGCAAGGACTTTTTAAGCTTTTTCTGCGCTTATTGCTCCCTTTTTGCAAACAAAGTCCAGCTGTTATCCCTACAGTCCAGTGGGGTGATCAATAAACCCTGTGGCGATATCCCACTTCTTCGCCACTTGCTCAGCCAGTGCTTTCACCCCAAAAGTCTCGGTGGCATAATGTCCAGCATAGAGCAAATTGACCCCTAATTCTTCAGCCAAGGGGTAGCTCCAGTGTGGTCCCTCTCCGGTAATAAAAGTATCTACGCCCTGCTCCGCCATTGCCATAATCTCAGAACCTGCACCTCCCGTGACAATACCAACCGTCCCGACTGACGGTTCCTTTCTACCACGACAAAAATGGACATCTCCTTCCACCGCAGCCTCCACTCTCTCAATCAAAGTCTCAAAATCCAAATCAAGTTCCTGCTTCAATCCAAGCTGAATCTCTTTCCAATCGTGAAATGGCGCCACTTTTTCCATTCCAATCGATTGTGCGAGCAAGGCATTGTTTCCAAATTCAGGGTGAATATCCAATGGAATGTGAGAACTATAAATTGCCAAGTTTGCATGAATCGCTTCCGCAAACTTCTCATACTGAGCTCCCACCATTTTCTGAACCCCTTGCCAAAATAGCCCATGGTGCACAATCAAAAGGTCAGCCCCTTCGTTGATGGCTTTGCGTATCACCGGCAATGAAGCATCTACCGCTGCGACCACCTTGGTAACTTCACCATTATTAGTAAGCTGTAGCCCGTTGTGCGCGGCCCCATAATCAGGCACCTCACTCGTTTTGAGCATTTCCTCCAAATAACTTTCAATCGCATGCAATTCTGCCATGCCAAAACCTAGCAAATCACACTATCTCACGCACCAAAAAAGACATGCAAATCCTCAGCCATAGGTGTCGCCCAATCATATGCCACTTCCTCATTGCGTAATGCCATCTCAGCGGCATGCAATGCATGGCGCCTCATTAACAATTGCTGCTCCATGCTCTCATCCCAGCCCGACTCGATAAAACGCAAATAACAAGTCTCGTCCTCACCATAAATCTTATCCCCCACCAATGGATAACCTAAATAGGACGCGTGCACACGTATTTGATGCATCCGCCCAGTCTCTGGAATCACCCGTAACCGAGACACCTTACGCCCTCGCACCATACGCCTAGCCACGACTTCAAAATGCGTTCGGCACTCCCTCCCACCAGGATGCACCATCTGCTTCACCCAGATCGCAGAATGCTCTACCTCCCCCCTTCTCCGAATAGGGGCATCAACTAAAATTTCATCCCAATCTGGCCAACCAAAACAAATCGCGTCGTATTGCTTCGCAAACTGGCGCCTCTCCATCGCCCGTCCAAACATCCTCGCCGCCGATTTATTCTTAGCGACAATCACGACACCACTCGTCTCTCGGTCTAAACGATTAATGATCGACAATTTAGCTCCATTGGCAATTTCGTAGCTCAGGAGTTCTTCGATACCACCTAACAATGTAGGTTCACTTTTCTTGCCTGTCGGGTGAACAATCAGTGGCGCTGATTTATCCACGACTATCCAGTCGTCACTCTCAGCAACCACTCGAAAGCCAACTTTTACATCAATTGGGTCCGGCATATACCTAGCGCTCGCCCATTACAGTTACAACTACCCTCCTGTGGTGCACTGCTCTGCGATGCTCGAAGAGAAATATCCCCTGCCATGTGCCTAACATCATTCTACCCTCGTTCACTGGAATCACCTCACTACTTCGCGTCAACGCCATCCGAATATGAGATGGCATGTCGTCAGCGCCTTCATAGGTATGAATAAAGTAATCAGTATCCTCGGGCACTAACTTATCAAAAAACATCTCCAAATCTCTTCTAGCACTTGGGTCCGCATTTTCCATCAATACCAAACTAGCACTCGTATGCTTTACAAACACAGTCACCGTACCATTGCGAAGTCCAGATTCACGTACCACCTCAGCAACCTCATGTGAAATCTCATATGTCCCCTTTCCACGAGTCGTAAACTCAAGCTCTCTTATATCTACTATCATCACTCAATTACCATGTCTTCTGGTTTCCACTTCACCTCCGGAAACTTCATGTCTAACTCCCTCAAGGCATTGATCATAATCTGTGCCACTACTAAATTTCGGTACCATTTTCTATCTGCAGGAACAATATGCCAAGGAGCATAATCAGTAGACGTCCTAGATAGGAGGTCACTATACGCCTCCATGAACTCCCCCCAGCGCTTCCTATCCGCTAGATCTTCAGGCTCAAATTTCCACAACTTAGCTGGATCATCCAAGCGCGCTTGCAACCGCTCACCTTGCTCCTCTTTAGATATGTTCAGAAAAATCTTCACAATCTTCGTCCCCTCATCTGCCAACATTTTCTCAAAATCAATCACATGCCTATACCTATTCTTCCATACTTGCTCCGGGAATAGCCTTTTAACACGCACCGCAATGATATCCTCATAATGACTCCTGTTAAACACAGCGATCATCCCCTTCTGAGGCACAGCCTTGTGAATACGCCATAAAAAATCGTAAGAGAGCTCCTCCTCATGTGGCGCCTTAAATGCTTTTACATGCACCCCTTGTGGGTCCATCGATGAAAAAACTTTCTTAGCACAGCCATCCTTCCCCCCTGCGTCCATCGCCTGAATCACAACTAACACCTTATGCTTACCTTCTGCAAATAGCTGGTTTTGCAACGCCTTCAACTCTGCCAACTTCTCATGCAGCAAATCAGAATGCTCGGCCTTCACACCACTCACCCATAAACCCTTATCGGAGGAATCTAACATATTTAAATCAATGACCTGTCCGGGCTCAACCCGGTACCTCGTACTCGCTTCATCAATCAACATACCTGTGATCATCTCTTCTAGCGGATCTAAAACTCAAGAGAAAATTCTAGCATCACAATTTCGTCACATATTCGCTTCACATTCTTGATTGCATCAAGCTTCAGCACCACTCATATTCACCCCTATGAGTTCTGACCCACTTACCATTCCCCCCTCACCACATGTAAGTGCCACCATTCATATTGGAGCGAGCTCAATCTCACTTCTCATTTTCCACGAAATCAGTCCAGGATCCGTGGAGCCAATCGACTTCCTCGAACAATCCGTCCCCATCGCCCACGATGTCTTCAGTAGAGGAAAATTAACACGCTCAACCGTCGAACGTTGCGTCACCATCCTGACAAGATACAAACAAAGTATCGCAGAACTAGCAGGGTCTCCAGAAGCACCAACTATCCGAGTCGTCGCTACTAACATCCTCTCAGAGTCTACAAACAAAGAGATATTCCTCAACCGTATCCACATCAGCTGCGGACTCGATGTGGAAATCCTCGATGACGGTGAGATGACAAGACTCATCTACCTTAAGACCCGCAGACGCCTCAGCGACACCCCCTCTATGCGTTCGCTAAACACCCTCGTGGTGCATGTCGGCCCAGGGAACACTCGCGCCATACTCCTCCAAAAAGGTAGAATAACCTCCTATAGCAGCTATCGCATGGGCGTTCATCGCACAGGTGAAAATATTGCCAACAATGAACGGTCTAACTCATATCGAAAGAGCGTCCGCGCACAAATCAAAGGCCCACTGGATTCTTTAGTCGAAGAATTTAAAGATGCGGATATCGAACACATTGTTCTGATTGGTTACGAAATTCAGCTCATCCGTGACTTTATTAAACATCACAAAGACAAATCCTGCTCAGAACAAGCCCTCACAGACCTGTGCGATAAAGTTACTACAAAAGACGATGACGAAATCGTGCAAACCTATCGTGTCGATTACCAGACAGCTGAAGCCATTTTACCAGCTCTGGAAATAAACCTAGCCATAGTCAACGCCTTCGAAGCACGCCGCGTTCACATTCCCGAAAGTGACTATGAACAAGGTCTCCTTCACGACCTTAACATTACCCCTTCACTCTCAGGAGAATTCACCAAAGAAGTCATTCGCTCAGCCGAAAAGATTGCAAAAAAATACCGTGTCCACCTCCCCCACGCACGCCAAGTATCAAAACTCTCACTCCAACTCTTCGATCAGCTGCAAGACCTTCACAAGCTCAGCAACCATGACGCCCTCCTTCTCCATATTGCATCTATCCTCCACGAATGTGGTGGCTTCATCAGTAACAGAGCCCACCACAAACATTCCCAATACATCATCCTGAACTCAGAAATCTTTGGTCTCCCACGTGCTGATGTCGAAATGGTCGCCCTCATCACCCGTTACCATAGAAACTCCCTCCCCAAACCCAGTCACCCGATCTACAAAGATCTCAATATGCAAAATAGAATGCGCGTCTCAAAACTCGCTTCCCTCTTGCGTATCGCCGACGCCCTCGAACGCTCCCACACTAACAGAGTAACCGAACTAGAAATCCGTGTCTCGAGACGCCGACTCCATATCTACCTCCCGCGTGTCGCTGACGCACACACCGAACGACTCGCCATGAAGTCAAAAGGCGACCTCTTCGAAAATATTTTCGGACTCGAGATCAACCTCGTCGAAGATAAACTTAGCTAACTATTCCTGCCATGCCGTCAAACTACATCAATAGAGAACTCTCCTGGATCGAATTCAACCAACGCGTACTCAGTGAAGGCCAACGACATGATAAGGCATTGTTAGAACGCCTTAAATTCCTAGCAATATCCGCCTCTAACATGGATGAATTCTTCCAAGTTCGAGTGGGTGGTCTCACCTTATTGAAAAGTGCTGGATCACGAAAAAAAGATATTGCGGGCATGACACCAACACAGCAGCTCACCGCGATTCGAAAACGCATCAAAACCCAAGTCTCCGAGCAATACACCCTGCTCAATGAGGAGCTCCTGCCTGAGCTGGAACACAATGGCATCAAGATTTCCACCCCTAAAAAACTCCCCAAACACATCAAGGAACAAGTTTTCCAACGCTTCGAAGACAACATCTTTCCATTGCTCACCCCCCTCTCTTGTCAGGAAGTAGATGAAACACATCCGGCTCTGACCCTACCGGCGATGACGCTTGTCGTCGCCTGTCTGATGCGTGACGAAAACCTAAGCGAGCGACTCGCACTCATCCCCATTACCGAATCCGTTGACCGCTTTATCCAAGTCGAAGACCTTGGCATTCAATATGTGATTCCCGTAGAAGACGCAATAGCTAGCTTTGCCGGAACCATTTTCCCAGGCGAGTCCATCAGAGCACACACAGTATTCCGAATCACCCGCAACGGTGACATCGCTGTACAAGAAGAGGACGCCATCGACCTCGCCGGTGAAATGGAAGAAGTGCTCTCTGCCCGTAAAACCAGCAATACGGTACGTGTCGAAATGAGCGCCACCGGCTCAAGACTTCTCGAAAAAGAAGTGCTCAACCTTGCCCAAGCAAAGAGCGATCAAATCTTCCGCATCAACGGTCCACTCTGCCTCAGCGACTTCATGCAACTCGCTTTCATCTCTGGCTTCGAAGACCTCAAGGCTCCATCATGGGAACCCCAACCATCTACCTCGATCGACTTCCAAAACTCCATCTTCGACGAGATTTCCAAGAATGACATCCTCCTCTATCACCCATACCATAGCTTCGATCCTGTTCTCAGGTTGTTAGAAGAAGCCGCCAGCGACGAACAAGTCCTCGCAATCAAACAAGTACTCTACCGCACTGCAAAACATTCACGTATCATTGACGCTCTCATTCGAGCTGCCGAAAATGGTAAGCAAGTCACTGTCCTCGTAGAAATCAAAGCCCGCTTCGACGAAGCACGCAACCTCCACCGCGCTGAAGAACTCCAAAAAGCGGGCGTCCAAATCGTCTACGGAGTTAAAGGGCTCAAAACTCACGCCAAGATCACCCTAGTTGTTAGAAAAGAAACCAGTGGCCTAAGACGCTATTGCCACTTAGGTACTGGTAACTACAACGAGTCAACAGCACGCTTGTACACTGACGTCTCACTGCTCACCGCTAAAAGCTCCTTTGGGGCTGACGCCTCATTGGTCTTCAATGCTATCACTGGACGATCTAAACTTCTTCAGCCTCGCCACATCCTCCCGGCTCCAACCCATATGAAAAAGCGCCTCCTTGAGCTGATTGCAAGCGAAGCATCCCGTGCAAAGTCCGGAGAAAAAGCCTTCATCACGGCCAAAGTAAACTCACTGCAAGATAAAGATATCATTGATGCTCTCTATAAAGCCTCCAAAGCTGGAGTGAAAATCAAACTCAATATCCGAGGCATCTGCTGTCTCAAAACGGGGTCGCGCAAAGAGGCCAAAAATATCGAAGTCGTCTCAGTCATAGACTATTACCTTGAGCATGCCCGTATCTTCCAATTCCACCAAGGTGGAGACAACCTACTCTTTATCTCTTCTGCGGACTGGATGACTCGTAACCTCGAGAAGCGTGTCGAGTTGATGGTGCCAATCATTGATAAAAACCTAAAATCTCAGCTCATCGATATTTTAGAAGCAGCCTTCAAGGACAATCAACAAGCCCACCGAATCCTTGAAGATGGTTCCTCCTCCCGCATCACCCCTAAGGGTAAAAACAGCGCATTCCGCATGCAGGAATACCTCCAGAAAAAGGCTGCCAAAGCTGCCAAAGCAAAATCATACATGCGCACCACTACCTTTGAACCACACACCCCGACTGAGGAAGACTAACCGTCCATATTACCCCACTAAAATGGCCATAGCATCGGAATCAAGATGCTTGCTGTCAGCCATAATATAATGCTCAGCGGGAAGCCCACCTTGAAGAAGTCTCCAAATTTATACCCCCCAGCACCGTAAACAAATGTGTTGGTTTGATAGCCAATCGGTGTTGAGAAACTTGCGGATGCACCAAACATCACAGAGACCACAAACGGCCGAGCATCAACTCCCATCTGCAGGCCCACAAAAATGGCAAGTGGGGTCAACAAGGCCGCAACCGCATTGTTCGAAATCATCTCTGTGAGGATGTTCGACAACAAATAAAAGGCCGCCAACATAATGTAGGGCTTTAGGCCCGCATCCACAAACCCAATGCTATCAACCATCCCTACCACAGCCTTCGCTGTATTCTCAGCTAAGCCACTCTGCGACATCGCCATGCCTAGCCCCAACATCCCACAAATCATGAACACCACCTTCCACTCGATCGCTTGAAACGCCTCGTGTGGATCCAAACAACGCGTCACCAACACTCCAAAAGCGCAGCACATTGCCAATAAAACTGTGGGGACTGCTGGAATCCCAAAATTCCCCCCCAATGCACCAATAACTATGAATGCCGCTAAGGCCAACAATACAAATGGGGCCTTATGCGTCCGGCTCACTTGATGCTTCGGCTCACTCAAGTTGATGAAATCTTTCTGCTGGAACAAGCGCCGCATCTTTTCAGCAGGCCCTTGTACCAATAAAGTGTCACCAAAACGTAAACGCTCGTCTTCAAATCGCTCTCGTAGGTTCTCCCCCTTGCGGTGAACGGCGAGAATCAACACCCCAAAACGCTGGCGGAAATTAAGCTCCTTGAGATTCTTTCCTGCTAGGGATGACTCCGGCCCCAAGATGCCCTCCATCAATACAGCTGACTCAGTCCTTATATCTTCTAGACCTAACTTTTCCTCACCTCGTACATCGACGTCCGCCTTATCCTTGATTCCCATCAAGGCCTGAATATCGCCCTTGAAGACAATTTCATCCCCAGCTTCAAAGCGAATCTGTGGCAATGGGTCCTGTAAACGAATCCCATCCCTTCGTACTTCAATCACCCGGGCTTTCTTTAATCCCGCCAAGTCCGACTCAGGAAATAATTGCCCAGACAGTGGTGAGTCCTCTTTTACAAATGCATGGGTGATAAATTCACGGCTCGTTTCATTATCTATCAATGCCGCTAGTGTCGTCCGGTCCGGTAACAATTTCCTCCCAATCGTCACCAAATAAATAAACGTGATCACCACAAACGTAATACCCAATGGAGTGATCTCAAACATCGTAAATGGATCCATCACCTTATTGGCTATCCCCGCTGCCACCAAATTCGTTGAGGTCCCAATCACTGTCACAGTGCCACCCACGACCGCCGCATAGGACAATGGAATCAAAAACCTAGATGCCTTGTAATTCTTGCGCCGACATATCCCTAAAACAATCGGCATGAAAACAACCACCACCGGCGTGTTGTTTACAAAGCCAGACAAGCTCGACACCAACACTAGCATCACCACTAACATCCGCATCGGACTCTTGCCCGCCACACGCTCAAACCAGTTCCCCAGTGACTCAATCACCCCAGTCCTATCTAAGGCCGCACTTAAAATAAACATACAAGCCACGGTGATAGGCGCAGGATGCGCAAATACCTGTAAAGCATTGTTCTCAGCCCCAGGCGTCACCGACAATACCCCAGAAAACACACAAGCAACTAAACCACCAATAGCTACTAATTCCGCTGACAGCCATTCTTTGACGAAGGCCACAAAGACCACCACCATCAAGATCGCTAAAAATATTTGCTGACCGTTTTCGAAAAAATCCATCCAATTAAATTCCTAGCAGAATTCTCTAACTCCGCTAATAGCAAAATCTCACGAATTTACACCCGACACCTGACCACCTAGCCAAGCGCCTTTTGCCAATCAGCTTCCTTGAAACCAACCAGCGCACCAGTATCTAGGATGACAAATGGACGCTTTACCAAATTCCCACGACCAGCCAATAGCTCTAATGCCTCAGCTTCTGATAAGTTTGGTAATTTGTCTTTCATCCCCAACTCGCGGTAGTCTCCACCCGAGCTGTTAAAAAGCGCCTTCAACGAATATCCCGCTGCCAACGCTTTCTGAAATTCTTCAATACTCGGCGGAGTGTCGCGTATCGCCACCTCCTCAAATGCAACACCACGCTCGACTAACCACTTCTTAGCCTTACGACATGTGCCACAGTTCTTATAACTATAATACCTTACAGCCATGGGGTTTTTAGCCGAACTATTTTATAAATTGAGCCCAATTACCCAATGCGGAATGTGATACGTGCTTTTGTCGTATCGTATGGCGACATCTCCATACGCACTCTATCACCTACCACAAGACGAATGAATCGCTTACGCATCTTGCCAGAAATATGCGCCAAGACCTCGTGTCCACCAGGTAATTCTACCTTGAACATAGTACCAGCAAGAACGGTCTTGATTGTGCCTTCGATCTCTACCGCTTTGTCCTCGCGGTCATCCTCAGGCTTCTTCTTGAATCGACGGCCTTGGCCACCAGCGTTCTTTCTGTTTGGGCGTCGGTTGCCACCTCTTCTTGGTTTTCCTGCGATAACGTCTCCTTTGTTGCTTAATTAGTTGTAGTAGCTCGTATTTGAGCGAATACCACTTCGAGCGCGCATCTTCATTATTTCTCCAAAGTGCGCAACACTTATTTGTTCTTTATTATAGATTATTTTCCCCAAATGCAAAAGCTTCGAGCGATCCCGCCCGAAGCCTTCTCTTATTTGATGATCGCCCAAGAAACTCCCATGAGCCCCCAACATCTCACATCAATGGGAAACGCTCACCTCATCTACGCGAGCCTCCACCCCAGGCATGCAATCACGCTTCCAATAACACGAAAGGCAAACCCACTGAGCTTGCCCTTCGTCTTAGATGACCTAGCTGTACGATGATTCTACACGATTAGCCACATCGCGGTAGCCGTAATCGACTTCGTAAATCTGCTTGAAACACTCAAGCGCTTCGTCGGCTACTCCCATCTTTTCGTGGATCAAACCTTTTTCGTAAAGCACTTCCTTCTTCGTGCTGTCCATGGCGTGAAGGTCAGCAAGGGCATCCGCTAATTGCTTAATCGCCAAATCATGCATTTCCTTACCATCGAAGGCGCGTGCCAAAGTTAAGAGTACTCGAGTACGAATGTGTGGGTTCCGTGTCGCCTGCTGAAGGTGTGGAATCGCTTCGCTGTATTCACCAGCATTGTAAAGTGCAGCGCCCAATTCGTAACGCAGCTGCGGGTCCGTTGGGTTTTGCTCCACGCGTTTCTGAGCTTCTGCCACAGATTCTCTTGCACGAGACTGCCTCGCTTCAACCACCTGAGCTCGAAGAGCATCATTATTTGGATCTGCTTCTAGCTGAGCCTCCAACTCCTTGAGCTGCTCATTCGCTACGCGATCACCAATCTGGCCAGCCTTCAGCTTCAGAGCGGCGTCGCCATTGCTGATCTGGTACGCCCAATCGTAAAATGCATGCGCATCCTTCCAGTTCTCCATCTCCTCATAGAGCTGCGCAATTTGCTTCACCACTGCGAGATTGTTCTGGTCCTGCTGGTATTGTTGAATGAGTTGACCTAGCTTCTCAAGCTGTTGATCACGGGTCATCGCAGCTCGGTCAGCAGCTTCAAGTTCAGCCACTTGCGCAGCATCCTTTTTCAAATCGTCAAGGCTCTGAGCCTCTTCCCACTTCTGCTTTTTCATCGATGCGCGTGCAGAAGAATCCTTCGCTCCTTTCACGGCATCAATGTCGCCAGGATCTTGCTTCACAATGTCGTTAAAAACATCAGTCGCCTTGTCTGGCATGTCACGTAACAAATAGTGCTCCGCAAGCTTATGTAATAACTTGGTATTCTCCGGAGCCCCCTTGCGAACGGTCTCCAATGCAAATGCTGCAGTATCAAGAAGGTTCAAGCGCATTGCAGTATCAAAAAGAACATCATTGATCTGCGGGTCATAGGGGTCCTTTTCTAACTCTTTTTCGAGTTGAACTAAAGCACTCACAGGATCCTTCTTAGCTGCTGCGGCCAGCTTCATCGAAGAAACACCACCTGACAAAAGCGCTGTCATCCCACCACTCTTCTTTTTCTTGCCAGAGGCACTGGCAACCTGTGCCGCACACTTACGAGCCAACTGGCGCGCTTCCAAAAATCCAGGGGCATCCTTCAACACCGCATTTGCCAAGCTGATAGCGTAGGAGTGGTTCTGCATCTCCACTGCAGACAAGGCTTTCAACCAGAGAGTCTTTAGATTCTGTGGCAATTCTGCCTCGGTAATTTCAACGATTTGATCGCTCATTTAGGTAGTCTTTTTTAGGTTGGTAAAGGGTTTCATAGCACTGCTAGCGCCAAGATTTGCGACATCATGAACAAATCATCTATCATGGCAAGCTAAGGCTGAATTTTCCTGAAAAATTCTTACCCCTCTGCACTTTTTGCTGTAAAACCATCTATTTATCACCCAACTAAGCAGCCCATTCATTATGTCCAGTGTACTTATTATCGGAGCCGGTGGTGTGGGTTCAGTCGTGGCACACAAGTGCGCACAACTCCCTAACACCTTTACTGAAATCACTCTCGCATCACGTACCCTCAGCAAATGTGAGACCATCGCCGAAAGCGTCAACCAACGCTATCAGGTTCCTATTTCTACAGCCCAAGTCGATGCCGACAACGTCAGCGAAACTGTCGCATTAATCCAAAAGGTCCAACCAAGTCTCGTCATCAATGTCGCTCTCCCCTACCAAGACCTGCCACTCATGGATGCCTGTCTCGAGGCTGGAGTCCACTACCTCGACACCGCTAACTATGAACCACCCAATGAAGCAAAGTTCGAGTACCACTGGCAATGGGCATACCAAGAGCGCTTCGAAAAAGCAGGACTCAAAGCACTGCTGGGATCAGGGTTTGACCCAGGCGTGACCAATGTCTTCACAGCTTGGGCCCTCAAACACCACTTCGATGAAATCCACTACCTCGACATTGTTGACGTCAATGGCGGTGACCACGGACAAGCCTTCGCTACGAATTTTAATCCTGAGATCAATATCCGCGAAGTCACAGCCCCCTGCCGCCACTGGGAAGACGGTGCCTTTCAGGAAACGCCCGCCATGTCGACACACCAGAGTTTCACATGTCCCGAAGGCGTTGGAACCTATTCCATCTACCGCATGTATCATGAGGAAATGGAGTCACTCACCAAACACATCCCAACAATCAAACGAGCACAATTCTGGATGTCCTTCTCAGATAACTACATCAAACACCTCGAAGTGCTCCAAAATGTTGGAATGACCCGCATCGACGAAGTCGAATACAACGGACAAAAGATCATTCCCCTCCAGTTCCTCAAAGCAGTTCTCCCAGACCCCGGTGACCTAGGAAAAACCACCACTGGCCGAACATGTATCGGCTGCATCATTCGCGGCAACAGAAAGGGCAAAGAAAAGGCAATCTACGTATACAACATATGTAATCATGAAGCATGCTTCGAGGAAGTGGGATCCCAAGGAGTCTCATACACCACTGGTGTCCCAGCTATGATCGGCGCTAAACTCATGCTCGATGGTACTTGGACCTCCGAAGCTGGCGTCTGGAATATGGAACAAAATGATCCAGACCCCTTCATGGACGCCCTCAATCAGTACGGGCTCCCTTGGACCTGTGTCGAACTCACCCCTGAAGCTGCCAAATCACTCACGGTTACCTAATTCAGATAACTCCATTGACCTGCCTCTCCCGACACAGGCCATTCCCCCGGGAATGGCTGGCTGAAACTTTATGAGCTATCACCTGTAGCCCAAACTCACACGCCTATCAGAAAATAAAAATGCCGAGCACATCGCTCGGCATTTTTTTGTGTAATTAAACTCCCTACACCCGCGCCTATTGCGTCTTGATGTGGAACGTATTGTGAATTTCAGCACCTTCCTGCACCGAGACAGAACGGATGTAATCCATCCCCTTAGAAGCTTCTAACAACTTCTTCATAACTGGAATGGCTTCTTCGAAATCGCTTTGTTCACTCTCACTCATGAACTCTTCTGAGTGCTTCTCTAATTGGCTCAACCAATTTTCCCCCAGCTCAGTCAGAGGAGAAAAATTGAACTGCATCTCAGCCATCGGAGCCCCACTGGCTTCCTTCTCAAATGCCTTCGCCAATTCAACAGAAAAATCTGAAGAGGTCCCCAAAATGAATAGCTCATCACTCAGTGACACGTTCGGAATACAATTCTGATGCGTGAAAGGAATTTGGAAAGTCCAGCTAGTCAAGCCGTTTGACTCGCTCTTGAAGGGGCGCTGCATCGGGATATTCTCACCGAACATCTCACTAACTTGCTTGAGCGACTTTTCCGCTGTCGCATTGAGTGTTTCCCAGCTTGCTGCGAGTTTGCTGCGGTCCTCAACTGTACTCAGATAACTCAATCGTGGAAGCTTAGCCTCCTTCAGCGCCTCCTCAGGAATCATCGGCATCGTTGGCAACTCACCCCCAATATCCATCACAATCGCTGACTCACTGCCCAATCCTTGCACCATGTCGCCGCGTAGCGCGCCCCACACTTTGAGCAAGTCGGCTTTGAACATGTTGTCAAACATGTCAAAACCAGTCATGAATTCCTCAAAATCCGGATCCTCAAGCTTTAAGCCACTGGCTTGCTTCGCGAGTTGGTAAGTCACCGAACCAACAGAATCCAAGTACTGCAAGCCAAGTTCGGCCTGAGCCGAGTTGTTAACCCAATTCGCCGAAAAGAGCACTCCATCACCCTTCCCGACCTTGCTGAGCTGGCGCTTACTCTTAAGATCAGCTTGAGGAGCATTGCCTCCGTAATAGGTCTCAAACTTCAAACCTTGATCGAGGAAAGCCACAGAACCAAACCTCCCACCTCGGAAAGGTGCGTAGTAGTTCTTCTCTTTCACAATAAGATCTTTCAGCAGCGCCTCTAAAACTGCTGTATCACCATAAGCATCAGATTCCTGCAAGCCTGCAATCACCCCCTCAGCCATATCCTTGAACGATGCTTGGTAACGCACAAGCACCTCATAAACAGATTCACTCACATACAGAGCACTCACCAATTTCTGGTCAGCGTACTTCTGCGCAAATTGCATACCTTTATCCGCCAAGAAACTCTCTTGAGGAGTTTTGGAGAAAACCATCTGATCAACAGAAGATCCAAAGAACAACACAACGTAGTCCTCATGCGCTCCAGCCATCATCACAAAATCCTTTGACTTTGCTTTGTCCATGTATTGCTGGAAAGTCTCTTCACCCAACACCTCAATAGCCTCATCCGCCCCTTCTTTCTCAATCATCTTAACTAACAAGTCACCTTTGACGGTGAAGCCCATAAACCCATCCTGGTCGATCGGCTCAAGAACCTTCTCATCCTCGCCCTGTCCCTCCAATGCCATGCTTGCCAGCCCCTGAAGTTGAGCTACGTACTCAGTGCGCTTATCTGCATCGCTAACCTTGAAGCCAAGATACATCGGAGGCATCTTCGAAGCTTCAAATACCTTCAATGTCTTTGGGTCCTTTGCCCAATCTTTCAGATATTCTTCCTCATCGATGACCTCATCACTCCCAGACAATGTCATCCCAAAAATCTCAACCAATGAACGGAATTGATGAAAATTGCTAGCCATCGATGCCTTCAACAAATTCTCAGTTTGCTCGGCCGTGTCATCCCCCATCGCCATGAAAACCTCTTCTCCCGCAACATCTGCAAATTGCTGGAAACTTGGGTCAGATAAAAAATCTTCCAAACTTCCCCCCTCAGCTTCCATCATTTCCTCAATCCCTTGCCCCAAGGCTGAGCCTCTCAGCTGCTTGGCAATGCCAGCGCCATCGTAAAATGCCCAGAACGCATCCGCTCCCTTTGGCAAATACTGAGCAAAGCCCGCCGCTTTCGCCAACGCATCGATGCGGTCAACCTGAGGAGCTGGTGCCTCGGCCTCAGTTCCGGCCGGCTTTTGCACCTCTGCTGCCCCCTCTGGTAATGTCTCTTTAACAACTTCTTTAGAGCCCTTGTCACAGGATGTGAGCATCAACGAACTAGCAGCCACGATCGGCAAAATAAAATAGGTTCTTTGTTTCATATTGGTGTTTGAAAACTAGGCACCCCACATGGCTGACGCAATTCTAAAGTCTGACGTAATTTGTAAGCCTCACTGCTTGCTATCAAACCAACACAGACTAAAACCATTGCATGCCAGAACTGCCAGAAGTCGAAACCACCTGCCGTGGAATTCGCCCCCATATCGAGGGCCAGACCATCCGCAATATTGATGTGCACAATGGCAGCCTCCGCTGGCCCGTCTCCGACGAAATTTACCAACTCCGTGACACGACCGTACTCGCCGTCAAACGCCGCGCCAAGTACCTCGCCCTGGAGCTTCCCTCAAACAACCATATCCTGCTCCATCTCGGAATGTCTGGTAGCTTACGCATCGCCTCCTCCGAGGAGCCATTGCGCAAGCATGACCACCTCATCTTCCACCTCTCCAATGGACTAGAAATGCGCTTCCATGACCCACGCCGATTTGGCTGTGCCCTCTGGGTCGACCACGATCTCGAATCCCACCCCTTGCTCCAAAACCTCGGCCCTGAACCACTGAGCGATAGCTTCACCCTCCCCCACTTCCTGCAAACCTGCGCCAAACGCGACAGAGCCATCAAACTCCACATCATGGATAATGCCACCGTCGTCGGTGTCGGCAATATCTACGCCTGTGAATCGCTCTTCCTCGCGCACATCAACCCAAAGCGATCCGCCAACAAAATTAGTAAAGCCAAACTTTCCAAACTCTATGAAACCATTCGCATGGTCCTCGCCCGCTCCATCGAACAAGGCGGAACCACCCTCCGCGATTTCCTCCATAGCGATGGCCAACCCGGATATTTCAAACAACAACTTGAAGTCTATGACCGCGAAGGGGAACCATGCCATACCTGCCAACGCCCCATCAAACGTATCACTCTCGGCCAGCGCTCCACCTTCTATTGCACACATTGCCAAAGATAAACAAATCCCCCTCACACGTCGCCATTTTCTTACCAATTCTCCCACATCACGGAAATTCGCTTAAAACCCGCTTGACTCTTGTTATCAAACCACCTAATCACTCGCACCCCAAATCTGAACGAAACATTTTCCCATGGCTACAACAGAAGTTATTCTCCGTACAAAGATCGACAATCTCGGCGCCGAAGCCGACGTTGTAAAAGTTAAGGCTGGTTACGCACGTAACTTCCTCATCCCACAAGGTAAGGCATTTGAAGCCACTGAGGAAAACCTTAAGCACACTGAAGACCTCAAGAAAGCACGCGCTGAACGCGAAGCTGCTGAAATCTCCGAGGCTCAAGAAGTTGCTGCCAAGATCAAGAAGACTAAGCTCAGCTTCACTCTCGAAGTTGGCCAAGGCGGCAAAGCATTTGGCTCCGTTACTTCTATCGACATCCAGAAGAAGCTCGAAGAAGCTGGCGTCACAATCGACCGTAAAGCACTCCAACTCGACAGCCCAATCAAAACTGCTGGCACGACTAAAGTTGAAGTTAAGCTTGCTGGTGATATCACCGCTACACTCAGCGTGACAGTTGAGTCTCCAGAAGCAACTGAGGAAGCGTAAACTTCCCCAACACACAATTTCTCAAAGGGCGCACCATCGGTGCGCCTTTTTTGTGCCCCCCGACAACACGGGTCACCTGAGCCAGCTCAGCAATGCCCATAGATGCACCTGCAGTATACGAGACTACTCAATCACTGAGCGCAATGACCCATCGCGCAACTTTGTTACAAGCACCTCACCGGACTCCACCGCTTCTATGCTGCGTACTAAGCGCCCCTCCTCGGTCACAGTGATGGAGAAACCACGCTCAAACGCACTCTCTGGCCCCAAGGCCCGCAACAATGACCCCTGACGTTGCAGTAACTGCTCAGCCTTCTCTATCCGCCTGCGTAGCACTTGCTCTAGTTGCACCCTCCGATGTTCCAACCTCTCCAGTCGACCATCAATCAAAACCTCTGGATGGACTGTCGCGTACCGCTGCTTCATCAGCTCCACTTGCTGGGTCTTAGCCAGCAGACCTCTCTCCAAACTATCCTCTAAATCTTTGCCAGCCTGAAGTAATCGCTGAAGGGGCTCCCTCAACACACGATCCACGGACATCGATAAAGAACCACGCCTCATACTCACCAAGAGGGCTTCATGCTGCCTAACCCGTCCTTCAACAGCACGCTGCATCCCCGAGTGATAACGCTGAAGCTTCCGAATCAACTCAGTCCCATCCGGAACCACAAGCTCCGCTGCCGCGCTCGGTGTCGGAGCACGCATGTCCGCAACAAAGTCTGCAATCGTAAAATCAATTTCATGACCGACCGCCGAAACCACCGGAATCGAGCAAGCTGCGATCGCACGCGCCACAACCTCTTCGTTAAAATTCCATAAGTCCTCTAACGAACCACCACCGCGCCCAACAATTATTACGTCGACTTCAGGTAACCCATTTTCATGCCACGTACTCCAAGCCTCAATGGCATTCGCAATTCCAACCTCCGCCCCCACACCTTGCACCTGCACCGGGTATAATACCGGCTGCACCCATGGCGCACGCCTCCCCAAAACATTCAACATGTCTTGAAGTGCAGCCCCAGTACCAGAGGTCACCAAACCTACCTTCTTGGGAAAATTCGGTAGCGCACGCTTGCCTTCCTGTGCAAAAAGCCCCTCAGCATCTAACTTTCTCTTCAATGCCTCAAAACGCGCCTGCAACTCGCCTTCCCCAGCAGCTTCCACCTGACGCACGATCAACTGCACACTCCCCCTTGCCTCATACACCGAAACTTCTCCAAAGAGACGCACATGCATTCCATTATCCGGTTGCACCTTGGCACGACTCGCATTCCCCCGAAACATCACACAGCTCATCTGGGCACTATCATCTTTCAAGGTAAAATAAAGATGCCCACTGGCCTGACGACGCATGTTTGACACCTCCCCCTCTACCCACACTTCCCCAAGCTCAATCTCTAGGAGATTGCGCATTTTCCTAACCAATCGAGTCACACTCAATGTCTGCGTTCCAGCCATAACCCTATCCTTATCCGCTCTAAAAAAATCTCAATCCCCAAATCTCTCAACCCATTCCTCTAAAATAGGAATATCCGCAGGTGCCAACGCATAGTCAGCCGATGTAACCAACCTTTCATCCCCCCGAACCCATTCAATATTACTGTGCTCAATAGCCTTCGGCTCTTGGCCATCCAACAAACGACAAATATACGGAATCAAACATATGCTGTAGTCATCATAGGCATACCTAACACTTGTTAATGCTTCACCCACCTCTACTTCACACCCTAGTTCCTCGATGAGCTCACGACGAAGCGCCTCTCTCGCTGACTCCCCCTGGTCAATCTTCCCTCCTGGAAATTCCCACAATCCCGCTTGCGCCTTTCCTTCTGGCCGCTGACAAATCAACAACCTCCCCTCACCATTGACGATCAATCCACAAACCACCTGAATCATGCCCTCCTTGTAAAGACCATCACCCCATATGACAACCCTCGGTCTGAACCAGAGCATTAAAAACATTACTTCCCACACCTAACAGGTAACCTCCCCCACTACTGTGGTGCGGACACATTGGTTTGCTGGGCGATGTGAGATGATTTAGTCCCTGGCAAGGCGGTGATTTTTCATCTCACTTGCAACCCTTATGATTAGTGCCCTCGTTCTCGCGGGCCTCATCATGCTAAAAAAACGTCGTGCACATAGACGCTAAATCCCGCGACGCCGCTGCACTTCATTTAAGCATTGCTCTAGCAGGTCCTGCAAAATCCTGAATGATTCATCCGCGTTCAGTCGCTCCGCTACCAAATCGTTGATGGCTTTGTGCTTCAAGGCCATCAACATCTCTTCCTCTGCTTTAAAATCTTTAACCTTACCTGTCTCCAAATCGCTGAAACTTTGATTGATCACTTCATAATAATGATCGATACGGTTTTTCACCCTCCTCTGCACCCACTTGTGAATGGCCGCCGCCAAGGTCACCACAGCTATCAGCACCGACAAAATTAATGCAATCACCTCCGCATAAACCACCAGAAAACCAGGGTCCTTCCGGTGATAATAATCCCAAGCCCCCTGATGGAGCGGATAAGAAAAATGCTCCGTACTATTTGGAGCGTACATCTGCTGAGCCACAACACTGCTTTTACCCAACTGGTAACGGTGCGTGTAGATCGACTTCGTCATCTCATAAACAGCATCATCCGAAATATCAGCCCGACACACTAACCACGAGGGAAGTGCCAATGCCGCTATCGGTTCCTTAGGAAAACACATCGCCTCTTCAGATAACTTCCCAAATGCATGCTTCGGTATCACCACGGGCTTCAAATGCCCATACCTGCTGGCGATCCCATGCGACACCCCTGCCGCCTCCTCAGCCTCACCTAAACTCAGGTGTTCCACCTTTCCTGATTCCAATGCCTCTATCACCACTGGCGCCCTCAATGCCGTCACCATAATCATCACATCCGCCTTCCCATCAATCAAATCTTGAACACTCTGACGCGGTGAAGATGAAACATCTACCAACTTCTTCTTGTCTAAACCATAATGATCTAACAATTGCTCTGCCACCAAACGAGTTCCACTCGACTGCATCCCCAGCGACACCCGCATCCCTTGTAACTCAGTGATCGACTCTATCTTGGTATCCGTGCGCACTAACAAATGCACAATATCTGGATACAGCGCAGCCACTGCACGTATCGAATCATCCACCTCCACCCCCTGCTGAATCAAGCCAAAGTCAGCCTCTCCACGCTCCAACATTCTGACGTTGGCTAAGCTTCCTTCACTCTCAACTAAATCAACCTTGAGTCCTCCATATTCGCGCAGCGAGGCTAAGCCCACTGCGAAGTCGTGATACCCACCACCGCGCTTCCCCGACACCAGGCTATAGCTCTCACGCTTCCAAGCATTCGCTAGATACACACACACTAACAACGCGGCAACCGATACGATTACCGCACTATATCTCATACCATTCACGCGGCTATCCTTCACAGACACGCATGAAGAACAAACCCAGAATCAACTTTGTTCCCAACTACTCTTTTTTCTGGATAGCCAATCGTGACATCTGCTTTTTCTCAGCCCTCACAACGTCCCCCTCAAATTGCACACGTGGATCTTTCACGGATAAATAATCTGATAATTCATAGACGTTCTTGTACCCATAGCCATAGAGATTGATAAAGGTCGGAATATTCAGAGCCAATGGAGCAGACTTTAACATCATGGTCTGTGGGTCATCCTTGAAGTTATTATTGCAGTAAATCAAAATTCGCGTGTTCTTGTCTGGGATCAACTTCGCAAGCTTCTCTTCAGAAAACTCGGAAAAGTTTAAGTGCACTGCCCCCTTGATCCGGCGCCCATCAAAATTTCGCTTGGAACGCGTATCTAAAATAACCGTTCCTTCCTCCTTTGCCATTGTGTTGAATTGCTCAATCGACACTCTGCGCAGCTCCCGGTATGCCCGCACCTCCTCGCTCATTTGAGTAAACCCAATAAAGTCCACCTTCGCCACCTGCTGCTTCACTCCAGCTTCTTTTCCCATGGCACTGGCTGCTAGTACAGCCCCAACAATGATCACTTGCATTTTCATAACACCATCAGTCTAACCAGACTCCCCCACCTTGTGGGTAAAGGCTCTGTAAATTTTGCAGCATTGACATGGTCACTCTTCTATCCATTCTCTCATATCGTTTATGTTTGGCTTTACCCAATCACCTACAGCCTGCTGCCAGACACGCGCACACTCGGTTTATAAAAGCCACTTCTGTGGCCTCTCATGCCGACTGCGACGTGACTACGGCCATAGCGCGCGCTTCCTTGTAAACCGAGACTCGACCTTCCTCTCACTCATTGGGTCCAGTCTCTCCAACTCCCCCCAAGCAAACGAATCTAGCACCTGTTGTAACCCACTCGCCAATCCCACCCCACTCCTGATAGATTCCGATATCCAAGCCTACTCCGCTGCTGTCGCCGTATGTGGTCTCAGCGCAAAATGCCAAGATGACCAACAAGACCATCGCTATTCTAGAGCCTGGCTCGCTAAGTCAGTCCTGCGGGCCACAACCCCATGGCAGGATAAAGCACTCAGCACACTCAACTCACTCGGTTTCCCTACCCAGTCCACCCTCACTCACCTAGGCCAACAGTCCGAACGCGAGACCCCACTCAGCTCATTTCAGCAAGCCGCTTCCCCAACAGCTCACGCCTACCAAAACATCTTCCAACACCTAGGCACCATTCTCTGCCCAAAACCACCCTCAGAGCTCGCAACCATAGGCTTTAGCCTAGGCCAACTCGTCTACCTCCAAGACGCCCATGCTGACTATTTTAAAGATCTCAAGCGAGACCACTATAACCCACTGCGCTATCACCCCCACTCCGCATTTGCTCAAACCGTAGAGCAGTCACTCTCAACCTTCCAACAAGCACTCGCTGCCCTACCCACCCTCCGCCACCGCGACGTGCTCGATGCCATCCAGCTCCAAACCAGTGCTTTCCACGAAGAGCTTCTACAGCCCCCGCTTCCTTCCTCCAAACGCAAGAAAAGGAAGAAAAAAGACAGCTCACAATCAACCACTTGCTGTGACACCTGCGACTGTTGCTGCTGTGCAGATCTCCTAGAATGTAGTTCCTGCTCAAAATCTAACGATACCTCCAGCATCTGTGAGCTCGGCGACTGTTGCGATGGCTGCGATTGCTGCGGCAATTGTAGCTGCTGTGATGGCTGTAGTTGCTGCAATTGAGGATTATCTCCGCTAGCCCACTTCGGTGGCAAAGTTCACTCTTGCCCTTCAGCCCCGCCGCTGCTTTTATCCGCGTCCACCAATCACTTTTTACCATGGCTCAAAGAGAAAATACCGACCCACAGAAGATGGAGAAAATTGTCTCCCTCTGTAAAAGCAAAGGCTTCATCTACCAATCCGCAGAACTCTACGGCGGACTGAATGGCTGCTGGGACTACGGCCCACTCGGCGCCGAACTCAAACGCAACCTCAAAGAATACTGGTGGCGTAAAAATGTCCAAGAACGCGACGACATCCTCGGTATGGATGGCTCTATCCTCACCCACCAAGCCGTGCTCACTGCCTCAGGCCACGTCGGTGGTTTCTCTGACCCAATGTGCGATTGCTTGCTTTCAAAAGCACGCCTCCGCGCAGACCAAATTGAGCCACAAACGGGTACAGCCTACCACTATACCGGTGCCAGCCACTCCGAGTCCGGCTGGTCCGTTGAAAAACCATTCTCCGTCCTCATCGACCCAAGTGCGAACCAAGACGAAAATAAAGCGCGTAAAACCGCCAAGCAATACTACGCACAATTCCTCAGTGATAAGCAAATCGCTCCCAAGAAATTAGAGCTTGCCGGTGAGACAACCACCGAGGAAGTCGACACCACCCAATACAACCCTGAAAATGGCTCCCTTCTCACCGAACCGCGTGAGTTCAACCTCATGTTCCAAACCAAAATGGGAGCTTCCTCGGACGACAACGACCCAAATGCGGTCGCTTACCTTCGCCCTGAAACAGCTCAGACCATCTTTGTCCAGTACAAGAACGTCCTCGACTCGTCTCGCGTGAAACTCCCATTCGGAATCGCGCAAATCGGTAAAGCATTCCGTAACGAAATTAACCCGCGTAACTTTACCTTCCGCTCACGTGAATTCGAACAAATGGAAATCGAGTTCTTCTGCCGCCCAGAAGACGGCCTGCGCCTCACCGACGAGTGGCTCGAAGCGCGCCTTTCCTTCTACGAAGAAATCGGTATCCCGCGCACCAAACTCCACATCCTCGATGTCCCAGACGGTGAACGCGCCCATTACTCCGCTAAAACCTACGATATCGAGTACGAATTCCCATTCGGAATCCAAGAACTCGAAGGGGTCGCATACCGCGGTGCCTACGACCTCACAAAACACCAAGATCATTCAGGTAAAAATATCGAGTACTTCGATGAAGAAACAAAAGAACGCTTCATCCCGCACGTCGTAGAACCCTCTGCTGGCTGCGACCGTACCGTCCTCGCTCTTCTCTGTGAATCCTACGAAGTCGAAGACCTCACTAAAGAAGGGGGCAAAAAAGATGAACGCACCGTCATGCGCTTCAAGCCATGCATCGCTCCCATCAAGGCCGCTATCCTACCACTGCTCAAAAACAAACCAGAGCTCGTTGCTAAGGCCAAGGAAGTTCAACACCTCCTCCAACCCTTCATGAATGTCTTCTACGACGAAGCCGCTGCTATCGGCCGCCGCTACCGTCGCCAAGACGAAATCGGCACACCATTCTGTATCGCTATTGATTTCGAAACTCTTGGCGAAGAAGGCCCCAACGGCGAAGACCTCACTGACACGGTGACTATCCGCCACCGTGACTCCATGGAGCAAGAACGCGTCGCAATCAAAGATCTCCTCCCCTGGTTGCTCGAACGCATCCGTTAACCTTTCTCTACCACACCACACACAATGAATGGCACAGAGCTCCGGCTCTGTGCCTTTTTTGTTGCAATCCCAATCGCGCAAACTATCCATCACACAAGGTAAATTTGATGTTCTGACAAAATGAATAGCCCTAGTAAAATTATCGTCGGGAGCGCTGAATGGCTCACCCTCCCCAGCCTCAACGTCCCCGCTATTAAAGCTCGCGTTGACTCAGGCGCCAAAACCTCTTCTCTCCACGCCTTCAACATCCAAAGCTTCAAACGCAATGGCGAAACTTGGGTCCACTTCGATGTCCACCCCATCCAAAAAAATCGTAAAACCACCGTGCGCTGTGAGGCCAAAGTCACTGACAGACGTATCATCAAGTCGTCTAACGGTGAACGCGAAAAACGCTACGTGATTCGCACCACAATGGAGCTCGCTGGTGAAAATCAGAGCATCGACATCACACTATCTAACAGAGACAATATGGGCTACCGCATGCTTCTTGGCCGTGAGGCCATGCAAGGACGTATGCTGGTCGATCCATCTGAAGAACTCTGCCACGGAGACCGCAGCCCAGAGCAAATCACAGCTCTCTACGGTAATCCAGAGCCCAAACTCGAAGGGCTTAACATTGGCCTCCTCGCCTCAAACCCCGACCTCTACAGCAACCAACGGATCATTGAAGCTGGTGAGCAACGCGGCCACCACATGCACTTCCTCAATATCAAACATTGCTACCTAAAAATGGATGCCGAACATCCAGAGGTCCTCTCTCGCGGCGGGAAAAGTCTCAATAACATGGATGCCGTCATTCCCCGTATCCGCCCCAGTGTCACCTTCTATGGCTGCGCGCTCACCAGACATTTCGAAAGCCTCGGAAAATTTGCCCTCAACACTTCTGACTCAATCAGCCAGTCCCGAGACAAACTCTTCTCGATGCAGCTCATGCTCAAGAAAGGCCTCGATATCCCAACCTCAGGATTCGCCAACTCCCCCATGGATACCCATGACCTCATTGAAATGGTAGGTGGCGCTCCACTCATCGTAAAACTTCTGGAAGGCACACAGGGAAGAGGCGTCGTCCTCGCGGAAACAAAAAAAGCCGCAGAGTCCGTCATCAACGCATTTAAATCGCTCAACGCAAACCTCCTCGTCCAAGAGTTTGTCAAAGAAGCCCAAGGCAAAGACCTCCGATGCTTTGTGATCGACGGCAAGGTCGTAGCCGCAATCGAACGCACTGCCGCAGCTGGTGAATTCCGAGCAAACATCCACCAAGGTGGCACCGCCAGTATTGTCAAAATTACCCGTGAAGAACGCACCCTAGCCGTAAAAGCTGCTAAATGCTTCGGCCTTCAAGTTGCTGGAGTCGACATCATCCGCTCACGCAAAGGCCCCCTCTTGCTTGAGGTCAACTCCTCCCCCGGCCTCGAAGGCATAGAAACCGCCACGGGCAAGGACATCGCCGGCCTCATGATTCAAGCTATCGAAAAACGTTTAGGCTGGAAACCAACAGCTCCTAACACCTAACATCACTCATTTCAAAACAGCATCGATCCCCATCGCACTCTTGCGCGCAAACTTCGGCAGGCTCTTCTCATAACGCTTATGAAAGAGCCGATAAACCATCCCCAGTAAATAAAGCGTCAGCAAGTGGTCAATAAAGCGATATCCCCGCTTCTTCCTGAGAAAGACCCTTTGTAACAACCGCAGCTTTTCATGGCTCACAGCCATGCGATCAAAGTTTGTCTTCACGCGATACCGCGGCCTCACACTCCTCGGATATTTTAACTTGTACTCCCTTTTGGCCTTCATTACCCGATCTTTGAGAGCCTGATCAAATGGCATGAAAAGGTATTCCCGAGACAAGGCGATCATCGCAAAAGTGTCTCTCATAAAACAAACATCCTCTGTCCCCCAACCAATCTTTTGTGCCAACTGCTCCATCCTATCAAAGTTCTCTAACACGGCATAGCCTTGCTCTACTGCCCCCTGCTTATTGTGCACAAAATGCTTCATCACTTTCTTCATCGGATGCTGGAAGAAAATGGAATCCCAATACACGTGCAATAGAGGAGGAATTCTCACCCGCCTGAAGAACCACTTCTGCTGGGCAAACTCTTCCACATATAAGCCCTTCATAATCACCTCCTCACTCAGCTCCAAGAACTGCTTCACCGCATCGAACTTGATCGAGCCATAACACTTCGTCAGCGCCTCATCCACACGCATCCCATGCTGCATCACCAATACCGTCACCACGCTATTGAGCTCCACCCAGTATGATCCCTTCCCCATGTAGCTGCGCCTACGAAAAGCATGCCACCCACCCGTCTGAACCCACACACTAAACCCTACCAAGTTTTCCGCAGATTCTAACTGACGAGCATAAGCTTCCACCTGCCAACCAATAAAACTTGGATACTCACCAGCCCCCTCGTACTCCCGGCGCGATTGAAACTCCACCACCTTCGCCACACTTGTCTCATGGAAAGCTTGATTCAAGGGAAGATATCGAAAGAAGTCACTCTCACCGTACTTTAACGATAAAATAAAATAGGAACTTGTGATCCCACTCAGTAATCGCTGGATGCGCTTACGATGCCAAATGAGATCTCCAACAGGATAAGCCCCCACAGTCCAAGTACGACATATCAAATAACGCTCGTGATAATCAAATAACTCCAATAAGTCCCCCATCAAAACGTTAGCCTCTGCAGCAGTTTTGATAAATAACTCGTTAGCTATGTCTCCCTTCACATCCTTGCCATCTCCTTCGCCCAATCGTAACACCACCCCGTCTACCTCCGGAAAGGACTCTAAAAACTCTCCCAATAAATCCTTAAAATACTTCGACATCGCTTCGCGATCTCCCGCAAAACCCCTTCGCTGATTCTCCGTCATCGGTATCACATCACTCGTCATCAACACCTTCAAACCCGCCTCCTTAATAATCCCTATCACTCGACGCATCTCAAGCTGGAGGCGCGATACCCGTAACGATAACCCATCACCGTGCCCCTCCCTCGACACCAAGTGCGCCACATCATCTAAAGTCACCGCTGTATACCCGTGCGCGCGCACACGCCCCACAAATTCCACCATATCCTCACACACACCCGCCCAATAGCGATCCGCCCCCGCCCCATCCACAGGTAACTCAGCCAATGGAATCTTAGACCAGTTGATACGCCGCTTCTCATACCCCCGAAAAAATGGACCAATCCCATCCACGATCACCCACTCGTATTTTCCTTGCACACTCATACCCATATACTAACCGAAAATAAACGCTTCTATTCCCTATAAAACCAAGCCCTTCACCATGACAAGGTCGACACTTTAAACGTATCTAACATTTTCCTTTAGCGAAGACCACACCCTGCATTCCATTCATGGAACAACTTTGTACTTCCTGCTAAGCTCCCTAGCTCTTACCTTCCACAAGATGTCGCTACCACGTATACCCTACGCCCTCATTTTGATGGCGCTCATCTGCATCGCAGGCTACACCTTCGACAACTACCAGAAGGCCGCCCGCTTATCGGACGCTCAAGACCGTTGGCTCGTGGTCCAACGAGACGCCAAGCAGCGTGGCATCCATACAGAGCTTGAGGCATATCTAGTCGCAAGCTCTGGAGTGGGCCCCAGCTTGTTTACCGACTTCCCCAACATTTCACCCCATTTCACTCAAGACCATCAACAAGACGGCTCCCAAGCCCCACATAGCTTCTGTGATCTCGCACAACTCCCAAACCTCAAACAATGGCCAGTATTGAGCCTGCAGCAAACACCGAGAGAACGAATAGAAACCCTCAACCTAGCCCTCACCCAGCCACTCCCCCATGGCTACACAGACGCCCAAGTCCTCAATGCTGTCCTCAAAGCCATCGCCCCACTACACACCGAACTTGATCAATGGAAGCACGCAATCCAAGAATCAAACAACCTCGGCCGTGACTATATCGAGGAGAACTACTTCTTTATTTCTGCATCCACTTTCCGCAATGCCTCTAACCTCCTAGCCCTTCGCTCCTATTGCCATTGGCTCATGGGTCATTCAGACACCAGCGACTACCACTGCCTCCTAAAAACCTCACAGTTGCTCTACGACTACGGCCAATCACTCATCGCTCTCTCAGTAGCAACCGCTATCGACCTTCAAACGGCATCCACAGCCAACCTAACACTTCAGTCCCCTAACATTTCTCCCCAGCTCAATACTGAACTGCTCAAACACTATCCCAACTTCAGTGCCATCCACGTCTTTCACAAAGCTCTGCAAACCGAATACATTGTCCAACTCGATAGCCTCAAATCTCTTGTTGAAGACACCCCACACCCTTTCCTCCCATCAAGCGATGCCCTTCGAAAAACCCCGCAATACCTCCTAGCAGAAGCCAGAGCTGATGTCGCAGCATTCCAACTCGACACCTACTTCCCTACCGATATCCATTCGCATCCGCCCTATCTCCCTTTAGAATTTGACACAGTCGCAACTCGCCTCCCATCGTCCGATTGCGGCCTCATCGCAAAATCCCTCATCTCAGTTCTCTCCATTGGGTCTAGCTATTACTTTGAGAGTGCCACCAAGGCCGATATGACCCTCGAACTATCCCACCTCTTTAACGCTCTCACCGTGTTCAAAAAAACGCACGGCCATTTCCCTAACACTCTCAACGCTCTGCCCCCAGACCTGCTCTCCCAAATCCCACAGAGCGAGTGGCTCAACATCCAGTACACCCCGGCTCCCACCTCCAATACTCTCCCCACGCTCAAAGCCACCATCAGCCCGCCCTCACGCCCCCCAATTGAAACCACTTTCCCCACAAGAGACTAACCGCGCTTTCTCCATGCAAAAGCCACTTCCCCCTTGCGATACCCACCTTCTGAGGCAACACTCACACCATGCTCACACCTGCAGAGAAGCAACGCTACGCCCGCCACTTCACCCTTCCTGAAGTCGGTGAAGCCGGTCAGGAAAAACTCAAAACCAGCTCCGTGCTCTGTATCGGCACCGGCGGCCTCGGCTCCCCAGTCGCCATGTACCTAGCCGCCGCAGGTGTCGGCCGTATCGGCCTTGTCGATGCCGATCACGTCGAATCCTCAAACCTCCAACGCCAAATTATCCACGGCGAATCCTGGGTGGGTAAACCAAAACTCGAAAGCGCCAAAGCTAGGTTGTTAGAAATCAATCCCCACATTCACATCGAGTGCCACGAAGCGCGCTTCACTGCCACCAATGCCAAAGACATTGCAAAAGACTATGATATCATCATCGATGGTACCGACAATTTTCCCACCCGTTACCTCTCAAATGACGTCGCCTTCCTTCTCGGTAAGCCAAATATCTACGGCTCCATTTTTCGCTTTGAAGGCCAACTCTCCGTCTTCGCCCCACATCTTGGCGGCCCTTGCTACCGCTGCATGTTGCCGACACCACCAGACCCAGGCACTGTCCCCAGTTGCGCTGAGGCAGGCGTGCTTGGCGTCCTTCCAGGCATCGTCGGATCAATGCAGGCGATGGAAGCCATCAAGCTCCTCCTGAATATTGGTAAACCACCCCTTGGCAAACTCGTACACTACGACGCTCTCAATACCGAATTCCGTTCCTTCACTCTCAGAAAAGACCCCCAATGTCCACTCTGCGGTGACGCCCCCACAGTCACTGACCTCATCGATTATGACGGATTCTGCGGCGTCCCTAACACTTCTACTATGCAAGAAATTACAGTCACTGAACTCAAAGATAAACTCGATACCGGACTCGATGGAATCCTCGTCGATGTCCGCACCCCCCAAGAAGTCGAAGCCGCGGCCCTCGATGGCACCCTCAGAATCCCACTCCAAGAACTCGAGGCACGCTTCACTGAAATCCCCACTGACAAAACCATCTATATCCATTGTAAAGCCGGTGGTCGCAGCGCCAAAGCATGTGCATTCCTCGCCGCTCAAGGCATCCAAAATACCGTAAACATCAAAGGTGGTATCGATGCTTGGCGTGACCTCATCGACCCAAGCCTCCCCCCCGCCTAACCTTCAATCCATATATAACGAGAGCTCATAATCCCCCCCGGAATTATGAGCTCTTTTGTTGTCATCCCTACTGGTCAGACAAATCTTTCCTTGGAGCTCATGGGGCCGAAGCCAGAATCCTATAAAATGCTCTCTCCAGACATTTTATAAAATCGAGCCAGCTTCGGCGCCATGAACCCCAAAAACGATAGTGCACATTAGTAGTTCAAACGACCGATTGACAAGCCTTTTTTTGTATATTTTCAACTCTCCTACCAGATTCCAACATCCACCCAACCAGTGCCCACCACACACAACTCCCACATCAAAAAAAATCTAACTCTAACTCGTTGACCAATAGAGCACCAAACACTTGTAGGTCGAGAGACATTGACCTTAACGCCATCTAGCAGTACCATATAGTATCTATGGTGAACGAAGACCAACTTCCATTCATGCTCAAATTGCTGGACGATAAAGAACCCGCAATTCAAGAAGCATTGCGTGAGGAGTTCTCAGACACCTCAGGTGATTTGAGCAATGAAATTGCGGCCTTAGCCATCGACCTCAAACCTGCTGACCATCAGCGCCTCTCAGAACTCCTCCTCCCCGGAAGACGAGAAACTCTAGTCCATGAATGGCGCGTTCCCCAAGGTGGGGCAGATGCCCTCGACGAAGACTGGGACAGCTTCGAAGACCTGCTGCGACTCATTTCTGACTACCTCCATGATGGTGTCACCCTCCGTCCAGCACTGCCTGACTTGCTCGATATGCTCGCCGAAGATGCCACCGCTGCTAAAGCTGACCGCTCAGAAAACAAACTCCGGTTCTGGATGTTTGAATCAGGTAAATTTGTCGGCAACAAAGATGACTACTATACCCCCAAAAATAGTGACCTCAGCTGGTGCATGGATACCGGCCTTGGTAACCCCATCAGCCTAGCCTTGCTCTTCATGCTCGTGGCTCGCCGACTCGACCTCGAAGTCTCAGGCTGTAACTACCCGGGCCACTTCCTTGCACGCATCCATCTCGATGGTAAACCCATGTTAGTCGATTGCTTCCACCGCGGCAGACTCATCTCAGTAGAAGAAATCCTCAATGAGAATAAAAATATCTCACCATACGCCAAACAGGCCATCCTTTCCCAAGCCCCACTCGGCCATATCATGCTACGTATACTCCGCAACCTAGAACACAGCTTTAATAAGCTCAAACAGGACGAAGATGCCAAAATCTTCAAACTCATCTTCGAGAGCATGCAACCTTGACCTGGCCCTCGCCCAGTGAGAGTAGAATACAATCATATCAGCGTGGCTGGCGTGCGACTCCATCGCATGGAGCTTTACCCCAGTGCGCAGATCCCCCTCATTGCCACATGCCTCTTCACCCACGGCCAAGGCGATTACGCTGAGCGCTATCTTGATGTGCTCCATCCCTTTACCCAACGGGGCATCAAATGCATCGTCACCGACCTCCAAGGCCATGGAAGAAGTACAGGCAAACGCGGCCACATTGATTCACCTGATTTCATTGATTCCATTATTGAGAGTAACTTCCTCGCCAACGAAGGGCTACCCACTGGCATCGCCGGTCATTCCATGGGAGGTCTCCTCACCCTACGCCATCTGGCATTAGCACTTGAGGAAAAACTACCCTTGCCGACTTTTTGCTGGGTCAATGGCCCCCTGCTCAGACCTGCCAATGGCAGACCTGACTGGTTCGTACGACTCGCTCACCTTCTTGCCAACGTCAGCCCCAGAGTCACCATTCACACCGGTGTCACTCCTGATATGTGCCGCCTCGAAGATTCCTCAGCTGGACGACTCCCGAAAGACCCACTCTCACTCGGCCACCGACGCGTCTCACTTGGCTGGGGAAGCGAACTCATTCGCATCTCTAACTATACCCACGAGGTTCTTACTTCCCACCCCTATCCAAACCCATTCCTCTTCACCCAAGGTGGAGCCGACTCAGTCTGCCCCCCTAGTATCGCCAAAACATTCTTCTCCCAACTCCAATGGCCACAAAAACAATATAATGAGTTCGATGGAATGCTCCACGAAACATTCGCCGAAGCCAAACGCAATGAGCTTTTCCTCACCATTGGCAATTGGCTCGATCAACAAGTCCTATCGAACCAATAGATACACACACCACATACTGGCCGCCAATAACACCCCAATCGCCCCCATACCCACAAACCGGTCTTTGACTAAAATCTCCGGCCTGTGAACTGACGCACTCGGTGGAAAAACGATCACCGCATACACCATCCCCGCAACTAGCCCCCCAAAGTGGGCAGCATTGTCAATAAAACTGAAACCCACAGCCCCCATCACAGCAACTAATACCAAGCCGGCCAACAACCTCTTTCGTGCTGACTTAGGCACAAGCTCTCGATGCAAAGTCTCGAATACTAACAAGAATCCCAGCAGGCCTAAAATGCCACCAGATGCCCCTACACTTGGAATTTTAGGCATCATATAAGTCGTGGCCATTGCTCCAACCACCGCCGACAAGAGAAACACTAAGATCATGTGCGGCCAACGAGCCAAGATCTCAGCACGACGTGCCAAATAACGTAACGCGGCAAAGTTCATCAGCCAATGCACCAAATTGCCATGCACTAAGGGTGCTGTCAGATATCTCCACCATGGATCATTTTGCTTAAGTAACCCCACTTTCCGGACTGACTCCTCAGCCCAATGGCTGCTCCCCGCTCCAAACCATTGAGCACAACAAGTCACCACCATGATGGCCAATAAAATAAAACTAAAGGGAGCCAAGTGCGTGCTCAACCAACTATCGAAACGAGCATCTGCAATCTCTCTCTGCCAGTACACTTCATCGCGTTTACCCGCTTTTCTCAATACCTTCCACCCCTCATAGTAGGGCACAATTCCAAAGATCAACAGCATGATCGCCGTGACAGCCACTGTTGGTGCATGAATCACCGCATCCCAACTTCCCCCACTATTCGTATAGCTAGCATACACTGCCCACAAAGTTGCGACCCCCATCACCAAACTCAAACGACGCCCATCAGTAATATCATTGCGCGCCCATGTCGCACGTCGCTTCTCCAAGATGGGCCGCAGTGACTCGACCTCCTCAGGAACCACCAGTCTGTCACTCTTCGGCGTCCAAACTAAATCGACAGCCTTCTTTGAGTCACTGATCTGCTTCTGCAAATCGTGCAAGCTCTTTGCCGAATGCCGCCTCCCCTTGGTATCTACATAACCAAAAACACCAGTTGTAGGACGAGCTGGAAATACATCCGGCCGAGCCCAAACTGGTGCTGATTGATCGGTCGACACTGACAAGGTCCCCGATGATAAAATTACTTAGCTGCCTCTTCGCCAGCTGCTTCTCCCTCACTTGCTGCTGGGGTCGCAGACTCAGAAGTCTCTTCTTGCGCAGGCGCTTCTTCCTGAGCTGGTGCCGCTTCTTCTGTTGAAGTTTCAGCAGGTACGACAGGAACATTCGCTGGCTCAGTAGATTCTTCGGCTGGCGCCTCTGGCTCTTCTTGCGCTTCTACCTCTTCCACTAACTGAGAGACTTCCTCAGCAGTTTCAGGGTTGCTTGCTTGCTCCTCAGCATCAGCAATGACCTCTTTCTCGATATTCTGCCCTGAATTCTGCGCTGCAACCAAAACCTGAAGAGTCATGGCCACAATGAAAAATACAGTACCAAGCCACACAGTGCCTTTTTGTAACACATCGGTAGTTCTGGCTCCAAAAGCTTGATCCGTCATACCACCACCAAATGCGGCGCCAAGACCTTCTTGCTTAGGACGCTGCATCAGAATGACAAGACAGAGCAACAGACAGATTGCCACTAAAATAACGAGAAGAATATTAATCGCAATCGGGACAAAGCCACTCGCTGCTAAAATCAATGAATTCATGGGACGCGGAATATGGAAGGCATTCGACTCAATGTAAAGCCATGATTTGCCTCATCAGGTAATGGATAGAATTATTTTCCGAGACGGATGATCTCGTTCTGCTCGTTACAGACAACCTTCTTCGGCTCCACAGGAGATTCTGATAAACCAAAGGCCATGATCGTAATACGCTCCCCTTTGCCAATCACATGTGCCGCACCGCCATTCAAAATGATCTTTCCTGTACCTGCTGGTCCAGCTTGCGCATAAGTCTCAAGTCTTCCACCCTTGCTTGCTGAGGTCACTAGGACCTTCTCGCCTGGCATGAGGTCTACTGCCTCCATCAGATCGAGTGGGATTTCAATGCTGCCTTCGTAGTCCACCACGCCATCAGTGCACATCGCACGGTGAATCTTTGACTTCAAAAAACTGCGTAACATGCCGCACCAATGACCACTTTCCCACTAAAGTCAAACCTTTCTGTCACAGATCCCTCCCACACTCAAGATCACACCAAATGCCACATCCAGTCCACCAGCCCCGCTACATGTGAACGCCCCTACAACCACTACTGAGCCTGCACCAATTCAATGGCTAGCTCAATAGCATGCTGCATCGATGAGTGCTTTGCAATCCCCTTCCCGGCTATCGCAAAAGCAGTTCCGTGGTCAGGACTCGTACGTGGTCGCGGCAGCCCCAATGTCGTGTTCACCCCCGTATCAAAATCCAACAGCTTGAGCGGAATCAAGCCTTGGTCGTGATACATACATAAAACCGCATCATATTCCCCCTGGACCGCGTGACCAAATACCGTATCCGCCGAATGTGGACCCGAAAATACTGCGACATCAGCTTCCTCATTGAGCTGAGCAATAGCAGGGGCTACTACCTCACGGTCTTCATGTCCAAATGCCCCATTCTCACTAGCGTGCGGGTTCAAACCACATACCGCAATACGCGGCCTCTGCCGACCACGTTGACGACAAAATTCCGCCAATAAATGCCCCACTCGTACTATCTCCTCCTGAGTCACTAAACGAGGTACTTGCGATAACGCCACGTGAACCGTAACCAATGCCACCGTCAAATGCTCCCCAGTCAAACACATCGCATGATTCGGACATCCCAAACGCTCTGCAAAAAACTCCGTCTGTCCTGGAAAATCAAAGCCTAGCGAATGCAAACCTTCCTTTGCCACTGGGCCAGTCACTATCGCATCAATCTCTCCAGATTTCAGCTTTGCCGCCCCTTCTTCTAGAGCATCCAAAGCCGCACGCGCAGTCTCCAAGCTCGGTTTGCCCGACTCGACTCCATCCAAGCGTGGCCCAACCATCTCCACAACCACCCCCTCTGGAAGCTCAATAGCACCAAGAGCTGCCTCTATAACCTCGGGCCCCACACCCGCTTGGTCACCCCAAGTGATTCCAATTGTCTTCACCGCTTCCTCCTCACTCTACGCTGTGATCGAAATCACCACAACTATGCCAAATCCTCGACAGTTACCGAGGTTTGCTTGCGTGCACCTAGAAAGATAGCCTGATCCACAACACGCTCAGGTTCAGCATCAAAACGATAACCGTGGCAGTTCGGACAAGTCACTGCGCCAGACCCCACAATGGAATCACAACCTTCACACACCTTGTAGGCACTTGGATTAGTCGCGATCTCTTGTGCTTTCTTCTGACGAGCAATGCTTACGGAGTCTTTCATAGTCTTTCTTTAGTGGCACCTTCAGTGCGTTCTACCTTTATCTTTGCGTATTCCACCAAAAGCGCAAGCCCTGTTAGCGCAGATCTCTCGCACGTTTTGTCTCCATCTGTAACGCAAAGAACGGAGACATATCTGCCTCCGTTCTCAAAAATAGCTTAGGCCTGCAATTGCCGCTACTTGCCGCAATGCGCAAGGATGAGCAATTAAGCAGCTTGAGCAGCCTTGATTGCTTTAACTGTCTTGCTCTTGAGGTTTGCAGCCTTGTTCTTGTGGAAAATGTTCTTCTTAGCGCACTTGTCTACTGCGGAAGCAAATTGAGAAAATGCCTTCTGTGCGGCTTCAGTGTTACCCTCTGCTGCTGCGGTAATTGAGTTCTTACGAAGAGTCTTTACGCGGCTCTTGAGAGCGGAGTTGATTGTGTTACGCTTTGCATTCTGACGAACGCGCTTGAGTGCTTGCTTTGAGTTAGCCATGTTTTTGTAATGTGAAATTGTTTAGAAAAGTTCGGCGTTGCAGGCCGGGGCGGGAAAACTAATCATCTCGAACATCTTGTCAAGCATTTGAGTCGTGGAAGTCGCATTTTTGTACCACCACCCCGCATCTAGGCGTTCTTGTCCGCCCCCTCAGCAGCTTGCTTCTCCTCAATACGAGACATCCGGGCATACTTCCGACCTTGTGATGAATCCTCCAGTGAACCCTTGATTACCTTCACTTCAGCATTCACTCCAATCCGAGAATATAAATCAACAATGTCGCTCGAGGTCATGCGAATACATCCATAACTCGCTTTTTGCCCAATACGTCGCTCCTCAGGTGTCCCATGAATATAAATGTACCTCTCGAAAGCATTCTTGTTGCGTCTCTCAGTGCCTTTCAACCACATGATGCGCGTCACAATCGGGTCTCGCCCTGGTGCATTCGGCGGAAGCACCTCACCAGTAGGTCTCCGTGACTTAAAGACCGCCCCCTTAGGTTGGCCGTGTCCAATCTTCTTAGCCACCTGCATCGTCCCCAGTGGCGTGCGCATGCTGCGCGGGGTATCCCCCAAACCAAACTTCGACGTAGAGATCTTATACGATTTGATCGGCTTACCATGCTGTGTGAGCAACATTTTCTGATCCTTCACACTCACCAGCATCTTACTCTGATTGACGTCCAGAGTCTGGGTACAACTATTGAATAAGGGCAGTAAACCAGCAATGCAGATGAGTAATATACGAGAAATCATAGCTTATTTGCCCTCGTCTACGATCGCATTGGCCTCATTCTTACTATTGATAGGCAACATCCGATATAACGATGGCACTGAGGTATAAAGGAACCCAATCGGGAATGGTGAAAGCAACACCGCAGTAAGATACTTAGCGTCAACAAAGTTAGAAATAACCACTACCGAGAAGAATATCGCAAAAGCAAACTCAATCAACGGCATCATCGACTTCATTGTCTTGTACCGTGAAGACTTGACGGGCGCCGCAGCAGCTTGACCACCTTCACCCACTCCATACTTCGGCGTGCGCACAAAACCAGTCTGGTGGTTACACAATGCTTCGATCACCGCCTTGGCATTATTCACTGACATCCCAATACCCAATGCTAGTAATATCGGAAGATAAAATACCTCCTTATACCACGTCTTCGGACGCAACGCCTTCTGTGCCATCAGGTAAAACATCGCCACTGATACCGATCCGAAAAAGAAAATTGGGACATTCAAGAAATGTTCAAGCCATGGGTACTTCACCAAAATCTCCCACTGTGGCCCGTAGTTCTGCTTTGGATACAGAAGAAAACACAGCACGATCAAAGCTAAGTACGCAAAATTGGATGTCAGATGCGCAGTCGCTTCCAGTTTACACTTCAGCGGGTATCCACTCTGCCAAATATCCACCAAACACTTCTTGCAGCATTGTATCGAGCCCTTCGTCCAACGGTGCTGCTGGCTCTTGAAGCCATCCATATCTACCGGCAACTCAGCAGGTGTCTCAATGTCTTTTAAGAAAACAAAATTCCACCCTTTCAATTGCGCTCGGTAACTCAAATCCATGTCCTCGGTGAGAGTGTCATGCTCCCAACCTCCCGCGTCTTCAATGCAACTCTTGCGCCACATTCCGCCAGTGCCATTGAAGGTGAAAAAGCGCCCAGACCGGTTTCTTGCCGTCTGCTCAAGCTCCAAGTGGCCATCCAAAAACATGGCCTGAATACGTGTCAGCATGTTGTACTCACGGTTCAAATGCCCCCAACGAGTCTGAATCATCCCCACCTTAGGGTCCGTAAAGAAATGAATCGTCTCCCGTAACACACTTGGATTTGGAGCAAAATCAGCATCGAGAATAAACAAAAACTCTCCCTTCGCACTGCGGGTACCATTTTCCAATGCCCCTGCTTTGAAGCCCGTGCGGTCAGTGCGGTGGATGTATTCAGCATCGAACCCCATCCTATGCAAACGCTCAATCTGCGCCTTGCAGATATCCACCGTCTCGTCTGTAGAATCGTCTAAGATCTGAATCTGTAGCTTATCCTTGGGGTAATCCAACGCAGACACATGATCAATTAAGCGCTCAATCACGTGCAATTCGTTGAAACAAGGCAGCTGCATCGTGATCACTGGTAGCTCGTCTTCTTCATAACGACGCATCGGTACCGGCACATCCTTGGCGTGCTTTAAATACAAATACAACGTCGTCAAGCGATGGAAGCCATAGCCAGCTAAGCAAAAGAGCACAAGAAAGTAGGAGATGTACCAGATCCAATTCAACATAGCAATAGATGGGCGTTTATGAGGGCCACACTCGTTGAGAATGGCTAGTCCGCTGAATGCAATGCACTAATGCAGATACAATGTCAATTCATAGTTCCAGCCTCCAACAACCACGCTATCATCGATTTCTCAACATCTTTGGTTTGCCAATTCCGCTAGATCTGTGCTTATCTTGTTCTATGAAATTCTCAACATCATGGGCTCTAGCAGCTTTCCTCCTCGCTCCTCAGCTCACCCCTGCTCAGGATGAGAATAACAAAGAACCCGTCCTCCCTGCTGACCTCATCGATGACCCACATGTGCGTGAAGAACTCGGCGTCAACGAGTTCACTGCTCCCTCAATCCGCCTCATCTTCGATGATCTCGCACAACTTTCCCCGCTGCCTGTCAAAGAAACGAAACATGAGCTCCCGAAGAGAATGCCCTTGGACCGCTCTGACCTCTCTCTAGAAATCGGCTTCCTCATCGCTGAAGGTTTCCTCGCCGTGCAAAATAACACGCTCAATGACATCGAAGGAATCGCTAAAGAACTCTCACGCTACGGAAAAGCCCTCGGTGCGGGTGAACGTGTCAACCGCCACGCAGCCTCTCTCCTCGACCACGCAAAAAATAACCGCCCTGAAGCACTCAAAGAAGAACTCGCCGCAACCCAAAAAGATGTCGAGATCGAGCTCGTACAACTCCGTGATGCCGACCTCGCACACCTCATCTCACTCGGTGGCTGGGCACGTGCCCTCGAATGCGCCTCACTTGCAGTAGAACGCGACTTTACCGAAGAAAGAGCCAACCAACTCTTCAGAGAAGACGTCGCTGACTACTACGAAGCCATCCTTGGCTCGCTCGACCCCCGCGTCTCCCAACGTAAGCACATGGTCGAAATCCGCGAAATCTGCTCGGGCCTCAAAAACACCATGACGCTCGCTGCCGACGAAGAACCCACTGAAGCCAAAGTTAAAGAGATTCGCGAACAAAGTGCTCGCCTCGCAAAACTCGCTCTCTCGCGCGGACAATAACAGTCACCATATTCTCTACACTTCCCCCTTGCATGTCCGCCGCTCTATGCTGACTTAGAGCCATGAACATTTCAGTTTTTGGACTCGGTATCATTGGAGCTCGATGCGCAGACAATCTCACTGCCGCTGGCCATTCAGTCACCACCTGGAATCGCACCCCTAAGGGCCGTCCCGACTCCGCCGATTCTCCAGCTCAAGCCGCCAAAGCATCACAGCTACTTTGCTTCTACCTTAAAGACGGCGTCGCCTGCAGAGAAACATTTGAATCCCTGCGTCATGAGCTTACCCCAAACCACATCCTTGTGAACCACTCCACAGTGGACTTAGAAACCACTGAATGGCTCGCGGAACAATGCTCAAAACTCAACATCCCATTCCTAGACGCCCCCTTCACTGGCTCAAAAGTTGCAGCCCAAAATGGCGAACTCGTCTACTACGCAGCAGGTGATAGCACACTCATCGACACTCTCCGTCCCATCCTTGAAGTCACTTCCAAAGAAATTATCCATCTCGGCTCCACCGGCACAGCCACAATCGTAAAAATTGCCACCAACCTCATCTCGGCTACAACAGTACAAGCCCTCTCCGAAGCGATGGCCATTGCCAAAGCCCACGGCGTATCAGAGCAAACCTTCATCCCTGCCGTCCTCTCCAATGCGTGTGGCTCACCACTAGCCGCCATGAAACTCCCCACAATGGCTCAAGGAGATTACGACACCCACTTCTCACTCGACAACATGCGCAAAGATTCCGTCTTTGCCCTAGAACTCGCCAAAGCCGCCAAACTCAAAACTCCCGCTGCTGAAGCCACTTCTGCCACCATGAACGCACTCTGTGAAGAAGGCTTCGCAGACCTCGATTACTCAGCACTCTATAAACAGTTCTAACAATCATGCAGCCATTCACCATAGCTTCTGGCTCCCAAGCCCTCCTCACGCGCGCCATCTTCCAACTCTCCGGCCCCGATGCTGAGCGTTACCTCAATGGCCAGTGCACACAAGATGTGAGCCTCGCATCCACCACCTCTGCCGTCTACGCACTCGTCACGAACTTCAAAGGTAAACTCGATGGAGATTGCTACATTCGACGACACGAAGACGCTCTCCTCATTGATTGCCCCATCGACTTGAGAGAATCTCTCTTTATGCGACTGGACCGCTACATCATTGCCGATGATGCCGAACTCACCGATCTCACAGATCAATATAAAGTACTCCATACCATTGCCGAAACCCCACCATCAAACGATGCCTGGACATGCTTACGCTTCGGCCAAGATGGCTATGACCAACTCGTCACACCCGATTACCCAGCCCCAACAAACACCACACCCGACCAACTCGAAAAGGCTAGAATCAGCCACAAAATCCCACTCTGGGGCGCCGAATTAGACCACGACACGCTCCCTCCTGAAGCAGGGCTCGAACAACGCGCCATCTCCTACACAAAAGGCTGCTACACAGGCCAAGAAGTCATTTCAAGAATGCGCTCAGCAGGAAAAACAAACCGACACCTCGTCCTCCTCAAACTAACAGATTCGTCCCCAGCTGGCACCCCACTCACCTGTGAAGGCGCGACTCCAGATAAACCTGCAGGCAGCATAACCTCCACCTGCGTTATCAACGAAACACAAATCGCTCTTGCCTACCGGAAGAGAAAATTCCAAGAGCATTCCACATTCACAACCGACACAGCCACCGCCACTGTCATTTCCTAACCTTTTTTACCATTCACTCCAATGAGCATCGCAGATAAACAACAACAACTCCTTGATGAACTCAACCTATTCCAAGACTGGACCGAACGCTATGAATACGTCATCGGCCTCGGCAAAAAACTCTCCCCCATGGATTCATCGCTCCATACCGAAGACCGACTCATCAAAGGATGCCAATCTCAAGTTTGGTTAGAAGCCTCCAAAGAAGGGGATAACATCCGCTTCATCGCAGACTCAGATTCTCTTATCACAAAAGGCATGATCGCGCTCTTTGTTAGAATTCTAGACAACGAGCCTGCAGACACCATCCTCACTGCCGACATGAGCTTCATCGACCAAACTGGCCTAAAAGAGCACCTCGCCCCAACACGCGCCAATGCCCTAAACCTCATGGCGACCCAAATGAAACAACGCGCCTTGGAACTCACATCAAACGCGTAACCATGTTCACGGACTCTCACTGCCACCTCGCATCTCATAAATTCTCCCCCGATGAACTCCCCACAATAGTCAACAACGCCCAAGCAGTGGGCATCCACAGAATGGTCACATTGGCCACTTCGCTCGAGGACTGCCCAGATAACATCGCCATCGCAGAACAATTCCCTCAAGTCCACTGCGCCATTGGTATTCACCCCTGTGACGTCCATTCCACACCTGATGATTACCTCTCAACCCTGCGCAACTATGCCCAACACCCAAAGTGTGTCGCAATTGGCGAAACAGGCCTCGACTACTTCCACCCCGCTCCCGATGGCTGGTCAGATGCCGACTACCACCAAAGACAACGGCTCTTCCTGAAACAACACTTCGAACTCGCTCAACAACTCAACAAGAATGTCGTCATCCATACGCGAGATCGCTCCGGCGCCCAGTCCCTCCATGATGCTGTCGAAATCTATAAAGACTTTGCTCACTCCGTGCAGGCGGTCTTCCATTGCTTCCTCGGCCCATGGGAAAACGCACAAGCTATCCTAGATCTAGGTGGCCTCGTTTCCTTCACTGGCATCTCCACCTTCAAATCCGCTCAAGATTGCATAGAAGCCGCAACTCTAGCTCCTGCTGGCACATTTATGTTAGAAACCGACTCCCCCTACTTAGCACCCACTCCACACCGAGGGAAACGCAATGAACCCGCATTCACCTCACATATAGCTAATGCTATCGCAAACGCCAGAAATGAATCCATCGAGCAACTCGCCCAACACACCGAGCAAACCGTAAATCAATTTTTCAAGCTTTCTTCTAACACTTAGAAAGATTTGTGCTACACTGTCGTTTACATATTAATACTAAATGCTAGAATACCAGCAATGAAAACCATCACCCTCGTACTCGCCACAGCAGCAGCTTCAGCTCTCGTTTCTTGTAACAACCAATCTGGAAACCCATACGGCGCACCTGCAGCTGCAGCTCCAGGCCAACAAGGTAACAACCCATACGCAGTGCCTCAGTCTAACGGAGAAACTGGCAATTACGCCCAGAACGCCCCATACCAACCTCTTCCCGGTGTCGGTGGAACACTCCCCCCAACCCAACCACCAGCCCAAGGCAATAACGTCTACACTCCACCACCAGCGACTCAAGCTGCACCTGTAGCCGGTTCCACTATCCCACATACCGTCCAAAAAGGTGATAGTTTGTGGAAACTCTCCCGGGACTACGATACGACTGTCGAAGCAATCCAAGCAGCCAACGGCATCTCCGGAAATAATATCCAAATTGGACAAACCCTCCAAATCCCCAATAACTAGTTCTCCTAACTCCCCATTTTCATGGTACAAAGTGGCATGCTCAGCGCATGCCACTTTCTTTTTTTATGATCACAACTTTTGCCAAACTCAGCTTATTCGCATTCATCACTTTCAAGACTCTAGCGAATGCCAAAGAGCCAGCTCCGCCAGTCAAAGAACTTCTCTTTTCGTCACGCGACCCACTAGAATTCCACACAGCACTTCAACAAGCGAAAGAACAAAACCTCCCCAAACAAACCCTCCTCGAAGCCCAATTCCTCTACCTTATAGACCAACAAGATACAGCAGGCCTAGCAGCACTCTCAGTGCCACTCACACCGCTATTCGATGCCTTCAACCCAGATCACTCTGAAATCTTCACCCTCGAAGATGATTGGAAAGCTATCATTCGCTTCACCCAAGCCCTCAAAGCCCTCGAACAAAATAAACCACGAGAGTTTAAAGAAACTATCAAGTCAGCCTTCTGGCACAGCCCTCGACAAGCGAGCGTCTTCGCCCCTCACATCGACCAGTTCAAAGTCGACCAATCGATGCTCAAGGTCCAATTCAATTTCAATAAACCATATTTAAAATTGTTAGAACCTAAGGCGTACACCTTCAACAAAAACGCCAAGGCAAACCTACTCATCTTCTGGTCACCCTGGAGCCAAGAATTCATAGAAACCATAGACGACTTCAAAGCCCTCTGTGAAATTACCAAGTCCAATGACATCTCAAATTCCACCATCCTAACAGAACTGTCAGACGAAGCATTCAAAGACGCCAAACAAACGATTCAGGAACTCTCACTGCAACAAACCACTCACTGGATTGCCGATTCAAACGATAACTTTCTGGCTAGAACACTTCGAATACAATCCATCCCCACTGTCGTACTCGTAAATAAAGAAGGAAAAGTAAAATTTAATGGCCATCCTTCTAATAAAAAATTTTGGTTAGAGTTAAAGAAAATTGTTCCAAACTTAGAACGACCTAAACCCCAATAAATCAAGAACTACAGAGCACTCACATCTAACATATAGCACTCAATAAAAACTATACTCAGCCTTAGATAGAACGGAATTTGTTTAGATTAGTAAAATTTCATCTTGACTAACAGACTGGTATTCAGCCTTTAATAAGCACGTATAGTAAATTGCTACAACAACTCCCACACATAAAAAAATAACGAGACACTAACCCCTACTTATTATGGCAGCTAAAAAAACAAGCTCTAAGAAGACCGCAAAGAAGGCGGTGAAGTCCAAAGCCACCAAAAAGGCTTCAACTAAAAAACCAGCTCCTAAAAAAGTCGCTAAAAAGCCAACTGCTAAGAAAAAGGCGAGCCCCAAAAAAGTAGCAAAAAAACCTGCAGCTAAAAAAGCTACTAAGAAGGTCGCTAAAAAAGCTGCTAAAAAGGCCACCAAGAAAAAGGTCGCTAAAAAAGCTGCTAAAAAGAAAGTCACAAAAAAGGTAACAAAGAAAAAAGTTGCGAAGAAAGCCACCAAGAAAAAGGTCGCCAAAAAAGCAGCCAAGAAAGTTACTAAGAAAAAAGCAGCCAAAAAAGCTGCTAAGAAAAAGGTCACCAAAAAAGCCGCTAAGAAAAAAGTAGCCAAGAAAGCCGCTAAGAAAGCGACAAAGAAAAAGGCCACCAAGAAAGCTGCACCCAAAAAAGCGACGAAGAAAAAAGTCACCAAGAAAGCTCCTAAAAAAGCAGCTAAGAAGAAGGTGACAAAAAAAGCCGCACCTAAGAAAGCTTCAAAAGCTGCAGCCAAGAAACCAGCTTCCAAGAAAAAATAATGAGTTAAACCTCATTACTATCCGAAAGCTCATAAACAAAAAACGCTAGGTCCGAACCTAGCGTTTTTTTTTATTTCAAATAATCCCACTCAAACTCCGAGTGACTTGAGATACCAATCAATGAGTTTCTCACCCCAAAAGAGCCATATCACAGCACCGCCAATGATACTGGGACCAAATGGCATGAGCTTCCCAAACCCCAAACGATTACACATCGCCCAGACAATACTCAACACGCAGGCTGCAAAAATAATCAACAACAGTGAGGCTGGCCCAAAACAAGCACCTAGCATTCCTAATAGATCGACATCTCCCATGCCCATAGCCTCACGAGGAACCACGGCTTTGCGAGCTTTCCCCTCTAGAGATTTCAGTGCTTCAATCTTATATTCTTTATCATTAATTCTTACGGAATCATCCGTAATGATGAGCTCACTAACAACCTCTCTATTGCCATCAATCTCGACCCACTCTCCCTCACTCACCACGAGTTTATCAGTCTTTCTATAAAAGATCTCAGACCAACCAATCGCCTCATTACCGATGACGAAACATAGCTCTTCCTCATCATTCTCAGGCTCTTTCAAAAACCAATGTGTCAATTCATCATATTCAAACTTCTGACGCCCAAATGCAAGCTTACCCAACAATACCACAAGCCATAAACCAACCCAACCAAGACCAAAGCCGAAGAGTGACTTTAACAGACTACGCGTCCATTCGTCTTCCCCAAAAAAACTCGGAGCAATAACCGCCATCGCCACGCCAAGAAGCGTGCCTAACAATGTCAGCTGACGAGGAATCACCATCAGTTCAAGATCCACAGCCGTAATAGCCAGACATATGGACGCCATAAGCATCATGAATATAGCTACCACTGGATCATCAAAATAGTGCCAACATCCCAGCCAAAGCAGAGCTGTCATCAGCTCCACAATAAAGTATCTAACGGGAATCCTAGCATGACATTCTGCACACCGCCCCCTCTGCCATAGCCAAGTAAATAAAGGAATATTCCGTGACATCGGTATAGACTTACCACAAGCAGGACAGAAACTTCTCTTCGGCTCATTCACCGACAGGCCACGAGGTAGTCGATAAATCACCACATTTAAAAATGAACCGATACATGCTCCCAGCAGAAACGCAGTAATACCGTACAGGATATGTGACCATGGCAAGAGTGATATCATCTTGCAGACATTCAATCTCGACAAAGCCGACGCGCAACCCCCAAATGAACGAAACCACAGATTTCCTCCATACTGACACATGTCCGAACTCTTGAATATCGCCCAAGAAATTGCATCCACCCTGCGCAAAGCTGGACACCTCTGCTATTTTGCAGGCGGTTGCGTCAGAGACTCCCTACTAGGCCTATCCCCTAAAGATTACGATATCGCCACCTCAGCTACTCCTCAGCAGGTGCTCGACCTTTTCCCCCACTCTGATGCCATCGGTGCACACTTCGGAGTGATACTCGTGAAATACCGAGGTGTCGGCTTAGAAGTCGCCACCTTCCGAGTCGATGGAAACTATAACGATAATAGGCGCCCCGATTCCGTCACTTTTAGCTCACCTGAAGAAGATGCTAAAAGACGTGATTTCACGATCAATGGAATCTTCCAAGACCCCATCACCGGCGAAATTATTGATTATGTCGACGGTGAAAAAGACCTCGACGCCGGACTCATCAAAGCAATTGGCACCCCAGCTCATCGCTTTCAGGAAGACGCCCTCAGACTCCTGCGCGCAATCCGCTTTGCCACAAAACTACAATTCCAAATTGACCCAATTACTTGGCAGGCAATCCAAGAACACGCCCACTTACTCTCCTCCATTGCCGTCGAGCGAATCCAGGCTGAGTTCAACCAGATACTCCTTTCTCCTCACCGAGCCCGAGGCATTGAACTTGTCGTATCCTCCGGACTCGCGCAACACTTCATACCTGAACTCGTAGACCTCATTGGGTGCGAACAACCACCTCAGTTTCACCCCGAAGGAGATGTCTTTGTCCATACCCGAATCATGCTAGACATGCTTTACGATACACCGAGCTTAGAACTCTGCCTCGCTGTACTCTTACATGATATCGGCAAACCCGCCACCTACACATACGATCCATCTGAAGACAGAATTCGCTTCAACGGCCACGACAAAGTCGGTGCTGAAATGGCCGAGTCCATTCTTCGAAGACTCAAGTATTCGAACAAAACAATCGAAGCTGTATTCGATATGGTTCTCAATCACATGAACTTCATGAATGTTAGATTCATGAAGACCGCCAAGGTAAAACGTTTTATGGCTCGCCCTCACTATGAGGAAGAAATGGAACTACACCGCGTCGACTGTGCCAGCAGTAACGGCATCACAGAGAATTACGACTTTCTCCGAGATAAAGAAAAGGAATTTGCCTCTGAACCTCTCATTCCTCCCGCACTGCTCACAGGTAAAGACCTCATCGCACAAGGCCTACAACCAAGCCCAAAGTTTACTAAAATCCTAGAGTCGCTCCAAACCGAACAACTCGAAGGCAAAGTTACCTCAAAAGAAGAAGCTCTTGCTTGGCTAAGCGAGCACTACTTACTTTGATCCTTCACCTTATCCTCAGCTTGGAACGCTGAGAGAAAAAGTAAGCTTGCTGCGATACAAATACAACTATCCGCTACGTTGAATGACGGCCAACGGTAATTGATAAACGGAATAGTCACATCGATAAAGTCCACCACGTAGCCTTCACTCAGACGAGTCCAAAAGCTCTCACCCTCATAGCCCTTGAGCACAAACCCTTGAGTTAAGCGGTCAATTAAATTGCCGACGACTCCAGCTACCAGCAGAGGTGCAGACCACTTAGCCCACCCAACAAATACTCCCTTCTTCCAGAGAAGAGAAACCACCGTCAGGGCCACTATGGGCACAATCAGAAAAACAATAGGAGCCCAATCAGTCCCATTCCCAAAGCCAAAAGCCACCCCTTGATTATGCACCCGGTTAATATTAAAATACCCGTCAATGACAGGAATCAAATCCACGTGGTTACTCGCAAGCCAGTATTTACCTTTGAACTCACCAGCTGGAGCCAAATATGGATAAGTCTGATACGGTAAATACGGTTGCTTCAAATTAAACACCACCCACCACTTTGTGAGCTGGTCGAGCACAACGAGCGGAAGTGAAATTTTAAGCAATAAAGGCAGCAGGCGTGGCATACGGGCAATCTGAGTCAATTTCCCAAAAGGTAAAGCCTAGTTCACCGCACCTTCATACTTTGCGCTATACACCTCCTGGCAGGCCTCACTACAGCAGCGCTTACTTTCCCCTTCACAGGCTTCACAGCAAAAATGCTGAGCATTACATAACTTGTTGGCGCAGTTAACGTAGCGCTCACTAGCCTCACCGCAGTGCACGCAATGAGCTACTACCTCTGGATTAACATGGTTCACTGGCACCGCAATCCGCTCGTCAAAAACATAGCATAGCCCGTCAAAGTCCTCTCCGCGAGCCTCTGGATCCTTGCCATACTTCACAATTCCACCGTGAAGTTGGCTCACATCCTCAAAGCCTTCCCTTACCAAAAAGCCACTGAACTTCTCGCATCGAATGCCACCAGTACAATAAGTCAAAATGCGCTTACCCTCAAAGCTTTCGCGGTTCTCGCGAATCCACTCTGGAAATTCCTTGAAGGCTGTCAACGGTGGTCGAATCGCCCCCTTGAAACGCCCAAGGTCAAATTCATAATCGTTTCTGGCATCAATAATGACCGCATTAGGGTCTTTGATCGCATCACGCCACTCTGTCGGCTCTAGATACTTGCCAGTACACTCATTCGGAGAGAAGTCTTCCTCACCAAGGCCTAAAGTCACAATTTCCTCACGTGCCTTGATGGAGAGCTTGGGGAAGACATGTCCCTGCTCCGGATCAATCTTAAACTCCATTGCAGAGGTCAATGGATCTGCCTTCATCGCTTCCACGTACTTTTGGCAGTCAGCAGTAAGGCCAGACAAAGTACCATTAATGCCCTCCTTGCCAATGATAATACGACCCTTTAAGCCAAGGCCTTCACACAGCTCTCTGTGAGCGTCTCGGTACGCTTCAGGGTTCTCAATCTCTGTATACAGATAATAGAGAAGTACTTGATAGGGTGCATCAGTCATAGAACTGCGGTAACGCAGCATCTCCCGAGAATCAATACTTATTCTCATACACCCGACCGAGAACTCTTCAGCTTCCTATAGGCCCCTGAGACCACGAGAAAGCCCACGAAAACCGCAGTTCCCACAAGCATAGCCCATCCAAACATCCACCCAAAACGCGTATAGAGCGTCAATCCACCTAAAGCTTCCAACTCAACAGACATCGCCCCCTCAGTCATTGGCTCTATGGCAGAAACTCGATTGCCATGCAGGTCAATAAGTTGGGTAACCCCAGATCCTGCAGCCACCAACATCCACCTCCCATTCTCCGCAGCCCTATGACGAAATAATTCTGCATGCTGCCAATGCTGCCTCAGCGTCCAATGGCTCGCATCCAAACTTGGAACCAAGAAAAATTGCGCTCCCGCACTCGTCATCCGCCTCACCACATCCTCATAATCATTATCAAAACAAATCGACATCCCAAATTGATAGCCACCCGCCGTCACCACCCCAGCGTCCTTCCCTGCTAGACCATCATCAAAAAAATGCACTGTGTGATTCTTATAATGCACCCCGATCTCGCCATCTCCATCCATGGCCAAAGCCGTATTAAACCACGCTCCATCACCACGCTCAGTCCGCGTTCCCATGACCATCACCGATGCCCTTTTCTCAGCAAAGGCTTTGAGCTCATCCCAAATCACCTTTGATTCCCGCACATCGTAACTAAATGCGTACTCAGGTAAGACAATGAAATCCACTACCTCCTCCCCCACCAAGTCCAAATAACGTTGCCTCCCCGCAAACTCAGCCTGCACTGCTGTCGCTTTGACAACTCTATCGCGTGCTTCTAGCGCCTCTGGCATCATCACTGAACTCAAAAGAAGTAGTACCAAACCTCCCCCTCCCACATAACGCCACCTTCTCTGCACCACCCAAAGATTCACTAGCACGATGAGAACACTCATGCCGTACACACCGATTGCTGAAGTCAACAGAGTCGGCCCCAGCCCAAGACCTGGACTCACCCACGAAAATTTTAAGAGAAATAGCTCAGAACGAAAATACTCTACTCCTCCCCAACACATCGCGGCAACCAATGCCAGCCAACCACCGCTCAGATACCTCCCAGCAGAAACCTGGAGCACACAGTACATACCGGTAAATAACCCTAATATCAGAGCCAAAGGGGCCAATATCCACGGTGAGTTAACAAACACTGAGCTCAGCCAAGATAAACTTACCCCAAACAGAATAACTCCATGCAATGTCCCCAAACGCATCGCAACGCGCTCAGACGCCCCCTGCACACCGTAGAATAGTGGTAGCCATGACAGCAAAGCTAGGTAGCTCCAACTCACGGGGGCGAAAACCACGCAGCCCATCAAGGCACTGAAAATAACCAGGCCAACCCTCTTTAAGACACTCACAGCTCTTAACTAACAACCTCCTCTAGCGAATGGCTAGCAAAAAAGATAGAATGAGAAGAGAGGTGAGGCCGCGCCATGGTTGCTGGTAAGCTCATGGCTTATGA
>NZ_JBHUJB010000048.1:0-2392 GCF_042683245.1 Rubritalea tangerina | reverse complement strand
AACAACTAACTCAAAGCTCTTTTAAATAACCGAAGCAGATTTACTGAACCAAAAGCAACACGCTAAGGCCGGTAGAGGTCGTGCTGAACTTAAGAAATTGTCGAAGGCAAGTGACTCAGTTTGAAAACTGAACACAGCCAAGTGGCCAACTTAAGGACGCAGTCCGACCTCTGGTGACCATAGCAGAGTGGAACCACCCGGTCCCGTTCCGAACCCGGAAGTGAAACACTTTAGCGCCGATGGTAGTTGGACGATAGGTCCTGTGAGAGTAGGTCGTCGCCAGGTTATATGCCCGCTTCTAGCTAACGCTGGAAGCGGGCTTTTTTTGTGTCGGGAATGAGTGGGAGTGAGACCGAAGTTGATTTTGGTTGGTGTGAATTTAGACCAAGTCGTAGGGCTTGCTGTGGGTGAGAGGCTTTGTCTATATCGTTGATTTTATGGCACCTAGGCGTGTGTCTGTGCTACCGGATAAGTGAATCATTGAGGTGATGAAACAAAGTATATTGTCAAAATCGATGTGGGGATTGGGGGCTATGGGTTTAGGCTCTGTGCTCTGGGGAGGTGTGTTTGGCGGATTGAGCTTAGTTATGGCTGATCCTGAGAAGTCGATTTCAACGGTGTTTCTGTCAGGCACGGATGGTTATCACACCTACCGCATTCCTGCTATTGTGTGTGCGAATGATGGGACATTACTAGCGTTTTGCGAGGGGCGAAAGCGTTCTAGTTCGGATGCTGGTGACATTGATATTGTGCTGAAGCGTTCGACGGATCATGGAGCAACTTGGGGGGAGTTGTTATTGGTGCAGGAAGAGGGAGGTGATGCATCGATCACGATTGGTAACCCTGTGCCCATTGTCGACAAGACGACTGGTTTTATTCATCTGTTATTCACGCGTGAAAATGACACGGTATTTCACACGGTATCGACTGACAATGGCAACACTTGGTCGCCTCGTAGCGAGATCACATCGAGTGTAAAATTAGATGAATGGGGATGGTATGCCACGGGGCCATGCCATGGTGTTCAATTAACACGCGGAGAGCAGGCTGGGCGGCTAGTGGCTCCAGCGAATCACCGTATTGGGGGGAATGGTTCGGACTCGGGATCATTCGGAGCACAAATTATCTACTCGGACGACCATGGCGCAACTTGGAAGATGGATGCTTATGTCGAGGAGAGTAACGGAACGGCGCCGAACGAGACGACACTTGTCGAACTTAATACACTGGGGAGCCCATTGGGAGGAGGGTCTTATGGTTCCCATCTTTATATAAATTCTCGCGACTATGGGAGTGACCCAGGGGCGCGTTCAGAGGCTTACTCAGGTGATGGTGGTAGTAGTTATTCTGTTGGTTATGATGGTAATGCTCATTTCGTAACACCCATTTGTCAGGGGTCATTGGTTCGATTCAGTGCCGTCGACGCTGGTGATTTGGAAAATCGCATCATCTTTTCGGCGCCCAATGGTGGATCTCGGAGGAATGGTTCGTTATGGGTATCTAATGATGAGACGCAGACTTGGTCTGAGCCCAAACTTTTGCTTGAGGGGGCCTATGCGTATTCCGATATGGTGAAGACTGATGATGGCCAGCTAGGGGTTTTTGCTGAGACCGACGGGTATGGAGCGATCAAGTTTATCAAGGTGAATGAAGAGTGGATCGATCAGGAACCTCCTCCTGCCGAGAACCCGTCAGGAGCGTTTTGGAATTTTGAGGAGAAAGCAGTAGGGTCATTCACTGACACAGGTTCAGGGAGCGTCGTAGATATTAGTGTTGCGGGTGAGCAGCATAATCTAACAGCTGATCTTGAACTGGAATATATTGTTGGTGCTCCAGCGTATACGCCAAGCAGAGCGTTGGCTTTCGTGGGTGAGGGGGGATTGAGGTTAGCGGATGGACTCAGTCGCAACCATTATGATTATGGCGCGAATGACTCATTTACCGTAGAGGTAGCGTTTCGTGTGTCTGAGGGTGAGGAGCAGACGGGAGCTCTGGTGGCCAAAGACCTCGGTAGTAATCAACCGTCTTGGTGGCTGAGGATTGAGAATGGAGGACATTTACGCTTCTTAGTAGCAGATCATTCTAGTGAAGCGATAGCATCGACTGGGGACGTGACTTTCAATGATGGTGAATGGCACAGTGTTGCAGCGGTGAAGGATGCGACGGCAAGGAGGTTGAGGCTTTATGTGGATGGCATTTTGCTGGCCGATGTCGCGGACACGACTACTGGAAGTCATGCGAATTCGCAATCATTGTGTATTGGGCGTTTCAATGGATCTAACCGGCATTTTACAGGAGCTATCGACTTTGTTCGTATCACGGCATCGTGAGCTTCCCCAAAATCCTAGGCAGGGGGTGTCCTAATTCATTAATATGAACCAAGGACAAACCA
>NZ_JBHUJB010000047.1:0-77702 GCF_042683245.1 Rubritalea tangerina | reverse complement strand
CAAGCCTATCCGACTTTTCCTGACTACTTTAAAACACCGAAAAACCGCTTAAGTCCGTGCCATTCATCCCTGTCCCAGAATTGACCATTCCACGCTCCACTTGGGAAACCAACAACTGATAGCAATGAGGAAAAATATAAGAAGAAACAAGCAACACGCATGCTATATACCTGACCTGATTCATAAAACCTTACAAGCATGAAAAGATCCTCAACATTGTGGATGATACAAACTTTCAAGATCGAGCTGACAAAAGAGTCCCCACTCCCACATATTACTAAGCTGCACCAAACATTTCAGCCCGCTTCCCCCCGCCAGAATCATCCCATTTCTAGAGCACATCTCCACAGCCACGATCCAGCCCCCCTAGCTGCTCCTAGCTGCCACCTTCCCCCTGATTGCCTCCCACTCCACACATCTCCGCCGCTCATTCCTGCGAACCTGATCATCCCTACCGACAGCACACACAGCTTTGTAATTATCGGCATTCTCTTCGTGTTAGCCGTCATTTTTGATAATGCAGTTGATAGCTCATTCCAAGTATCTGCCCCCAGTGAACTCGGCGTAAACTCTGGAAGTGACTGTGGTTCTAGCTGCGACAATGACACTAACGATCGCGCATTTCCCTCCATCGCTGACAAAGCTTTCCCATCTAAGCCCTTGCACATCATGGACACATGGGATAAAGCCGCGACATGCCAGTTGCAACACCACAACAATACGCAGAAATGCTGGATGCTGCTCAGAAGGGCGGCTACGCATACCCAGCTATCAACATCACATCACTTACCACTGCCAACGGTGCCCTCAAGGCATTCGCTGAAGCAGGCTCTGATGGTATCATCCAAGTTTCCACTGGCGGCGGCGCCTTCGCCTCCGGTACAGCCGTGAAAGACGAAGCATACGGTGCGATCGTCCTCGCTGAAGCCGTACACCGCCTCGCTGAAAAGTACGACATCCTCGTCGCTCTTCACACCGACCACTGCCACCCACAAAAAGTCGATAGCTTCCTTCGTCCACTCCTCGACGAATCCCGTAAGCGCATCGCTGAAGGCAAAGGCCCACTCTTCCAGTCCCACATGTTCGACGGCTCCGTTGTCGAACTCGACGAAAACCTCGAAATCTCTAAAGGCCTCCTCAAAGAATGTGCCGAACTCGGTATCATCCTCGAAATCGAAGCTGGCTGCGTAGGGGGTGAAGAAGACGGTCACGACACATCTGGCCTCCCAGCTGAAAAACTTTATACCTCACCTGAAGAAATGCTTCAGGTCTACGAAGAACTGAACGGCCTCGGCCGCTTCATGTTCGCTGCCACTTTCGGCAACGTCCACGGCGCATACAAGCCAGGTTCCGTAAAGCTCAAACCAACCATCCTCCGCGACGGCCAAAAAGTAGTGACCGACAAATACGGTGCTGAGGCTGAAATGGACCTCGTCTTCCACGGCGGCTCTGGCTCCACACTCGAAGAAATTCGCGAAACTCTCGAGTACGGCGTCGTCAAAATGAACATCGATACTGACACCCAGTACGCGTTCACCCGCCCAGTCGTGAGCCACATCTGCCAAAACATCGAAGGCGTCCTCAAGATCGATGGTGAAGTCGGTAATAAAAAGACCTATGACCCACGCGCTTACCTCAAGCTCGGTGAACAAGGCCTCTGTGAGCGCATGAAAGAAGCATGTGACGACCTCCTCTCCACAGGAAAGTCCATCTACAAAAAGTAAGCTCACAATACTATCAGCAGTGCCCAGTTCCTAACTGAACCACTGCCTTGAATATTTATTAGCCCCATTCGGTGACTCGCCGAATGGGGCTTTTTCGTGCAACCGAACAAATATCCTCTCAAAATCCCCACTCCAATCAATTGCGTGCTTCCCAGATCAAATAAAAGCTCAAACCATTTAGTACAGAAATGAAGCCCTCCCCCATGAGAGATTCCGTTTGCATGTTCTCTCACATCCGGCTTCGCTTAAGCCATGTCTGAAGCCACGGCATTCCACGAAGCCGGTCATGCTGTCATGGCCCTCCTGATGGGGCGCACGATCCAAAAAGTAAGCATCGTGCCCTCTCAAAATAGACTCGGTGCCGTCACCATGCAAAAAGGACGAGCAAAGCAAGTCCAAGACAAATTAGAGGCCGAAATGCTCATCCTCCTCGCAGGGATGGCCGCAGAAGCTCGCATCACCGGAAAATACAATCTCGTAGGTGCCAGCCAAGACCTCCAAATGGTTGAAAAACTTGCCCTCTCACGTGCTGGCAATCCTAAACAAGCCAACAAACTCATCCAAAAAACCCTAGATAAAACACAGCACTTGCTCTCACAAAAAGCAACTTGGTCCGCCGTCAAAAACATCGCAAAGGAATTGCTAGAGCATGCATCCATCAGTGGCCGAGCTGCACGCCACCACCTAGAAGAAGCTCAAAAGAAACACCCCTAGAGCGCTTTGCGAGAAGGCAGTATTGCATTGGCTAACAACAAACCAATCACCAGCGAAATGAACGTTAGAAACGCTTCGTGCATGCTCGTCACTTTGCCCAACATATTTTGACCTGTGATCCAAGAATCCAAAACCATATAGGAAGCACTCCCCGGAACCAACACAATCAACCCCTGAGTGAGAACGATCGAAGCAGGCCGGTTCGTACGGTTCGCAAAACCATTTGAAAAAGTTCCCACGACAAATGCTCCTAAAAACATCCCCGCCGCCACACCTAAATTACCGCTCGCCCATTGAGCTGTGCTAAAACCTAATAAGGAAGCTGCCAAACACCAAGCTGCTAGCTTCGGCCTAATATTAAATATCAATGTCAGAGAAAGGGACAAAAATACCACCAATGGCATCGTCTTCCATTCAGGTAATAACATGACACCCTCAGTTTCAAAAGCTCCTGATAGTGGTAAAATAATGCTGATGACTCCCACCCCTAACAACGCACCTACATAGAGCTTACAGAGCCCCATCAAGGCGTGCACCAACTTTGAAGTCCCAGAAACCAAGGCCCTCTCAGCAATTTCACTCAAAGCCACTGTCAGTGATAAACCCGGAATAAAAGCGATCACTGACGATAATACCACTAGAGGCACATTCATCACAAATCCCATCCATCCCAACACCGCCGCACACACTCCTGCCACGATAGAAACGATGATCTCTATCACTGGCTCCAAGCGCTGCGACTTCCCACCAATTTGAGCTAACAAAAACACCAAAAGGGAGATCCCCCCAGCTGCAATACAATCAGAGAGCACCACTGTAAATAACCCCGCAAAGCTCACACTCAATACCCCCCATGCCACCGCTTGCATCCACTTCCCATAATAGCTCTGCTGTGGGTCTAATGCGCGAAATGCCACACACATTTCCTCAAAGTCCAATTCATGCGACTCAAAGCGATTCACCAAGGCATCAATAATTTCTAACCTGCCTAAATCACCATCGCTCGGCTCAATCCTCTCAATTTGCACCCGCTGCTCAGTCGGGTCGTCCAAACAATAACAAAATGTAAACGAAGTTGGGGTAGATAAGAACGTTCCATGCACCTCCAATAACGCACATAAACTCTTCAGGTGACGCTCAATCCTCTGACTCGTCGCCCCACAGGCATGCAAACTCAGTCCCACTTCGGAGACAAAGCGTGTCCTCGCTATGTAAGTATCCTGATTCATGTCCCATAAGTACCACCCACCCCTCTGGATGGATAAAGCTGCACAAATCTCTCTATAGCCGCTCTCTACCAAGAATGAAGCAAAAAGCTAACGAGACTCACCCACTGATCCCCCCAGAACCTATCGCCTAAGGAATGAATGACCTATGTTTGAATTTCACAACTCTAGGCACAGGACTTCACACCCCCAGCGCCTACGCAGCTCTCACTTTTCTCCCCCTCGTGAGCTAAGCTCAACCTTCTCAGATTCACCATACTCCACAGTAAAGCTGTAATACCCAGCACTCCGATCACCCACGTGTAGTGATCAAAGAATTGCACGCGGCTTTTCGTTTCTAACACCCCACTAATAGCTGTCAGCCCAATCGAACCCAAATACCCCACCCCGTCAAATAGCATGATCGCAAATACCGCATTTCCTGGAGACTTCGTCAGAGCCACGATCCTTTCAAACAAGATACAGTTGAAGGGGATGTAACATAAGTACGCTCCCACCCCTGTCAGCATCATCCATACCATAGGGCTCACCGTTCCACTCTGCCGCAGCACTGTCACCACCACGCACATCACTAAGCCCAAAACCATCACCGACATCGACGCCCTCAAGGCATTTAAATGATTCCGAAACAGTATCAGCAAACCAGTTACCACAATCACAAAAAATGCCACCCTGCGCTCAACAACCGAAAAGATATCCGTCGACCCCTCTCCCAACTCAATGAGAAGATCAGCCTGAAAATTATCCCGGTAATCTCGGTATGCTGTCAGCATAAAATACACCAAAGCCAGAGGCACCAAAACTCTAGAGCAACTTCTCAAAAAATGCCTGCATTCCTCCCCACTCATCGCATGCCGCTCACTACGCGCAGCGATATCCTCCGCGCTTGGCTTCGGCAAACGGGTCAGCAAATACGCCGCCAAACCAAACGGGATAAGATAAAACACCCCTAACGCAAATGGCATCCATAGCGCATTGCCACCACTCCATTGCTGAAACCAACTTTCACCTAACAACCACTTACCTGCCGACTTCACATCCCCACTAGCCACAATAAACGAACAACATAACCCCGCCATTAAGAACTCAGAAGCATTCCTCCCCTCTAATGGGCGCATCACCATCCCCCATACCATCCCAAGTGACAAGCCATTGAAAAATAAACAGACGATCGCCCACTCCATCGGCAACAACGCCATCATCCATAAACTCAGTAAAGCCCCCACAATACACCCCAATAATCCCTGAAACACATTCTCGCGATGCAACCCCGAACACAAACGAGTCCCAATAAACTTTGCCGCCGTATAACCCAATATCTGAGAAATCACCACCACCTCCTTCAAGCCCATACCTAACCACTCCATATCATACTCCAATACGGAGAATGGCTTGCGAAATGCATACATGCAGTAATACGTCAAAAATGCCGCCATCACTGCCAATCCATTCCACAAAATTGCACGATTTATTATCATTTGTGATATTAACCAACATGGAAACGCCTCCCAAAACCACAACATTGTGACAACAGCGTGACATCCACATAACCAAACCTCACCCGATCTAACATAACACACAGAGCCTAGGCTGCCAGCATTGCTCCCATACAACAAGTTCCTGATTGACCCCTCTACCCCTTCTCCACTTTACTAGTAGATCATGGAAATGACTTCTCCGGAAAAGCCCTACTCGGCTCCCACCAGCAACCCCAGTCTGGTGAGTAAAGAAGGCATTTCGGAGCAGGTGATCGAACAACTAAGACTCACCAGAGGGTGGGTGCTCTTCATCGCCGGCCTCGGCTACCTCGCCTGCTGCCTGACTTCCTTATCCGGCCTCTTCATGCTTCTAGGGCTCCCAGGCCTCAAAGAAAACCTGCAACTGAGCGTCCCTGATAACCTCACTGCTATGGGGGCCCTCTACATCACTCTCGGCCTACTCTACCTCTTCCCTTGCATCAAACTACACAAATACAGCAAAGCCATCAAAAGACTCATCGAGACAGAATCATCTCTCGATCTTGCTGCAGCCCTAGATCAACAACGTAGCTTCTGGAAGTTCTGTGGAATCCTAGCCATCCTCATGATCTTACTCTACCTCAGTGTCCTGATATTCGCAGGCTTCCTCCTCAGTAAAGCCGAATTCAGCATCCTTCAGCCACTCTAATACCAATGAGCAAAAGTTTCTGGTGGTATTTTCGAGCTGATTTTGCCGTTTCTCAAGGAATGAGAAAGAAGTGGTGCGTCCACCATGACCGACGAATGACACAGAGAAACGGCAAAAGCAGCCGAAACTCCTAAACGATGGCGTAGCCCAATCCATAACCTAACAATCATAAATACTACCAGAAAATTTTGTGAGTTGGTATAATACCATTGATCGAAACCGAATGGTCGGAATGAGCTTACATAGTAGCAAGGCTGAGTGAAGGAGTCCCGCACGTGCGGGACAACTGAATGACAACGATGACATTAGGGATGATAATCCGATTCGTTCTAAAGTCGCGCAGCCCAAACTTCACAAGACATAGCCACACTCCATACGTCTATTCCGAATCGAGAGAGGGTAGAACCCCGCATCACTGTAGAGCTTTCTCTAGGTCTTGCTTCGTCCATTCTGGAGTCTTCGGTCCTGCAGCATCACGCTCAGGACCTCGATTCACAAAGCTCGTGAAACTATCCTTCATTGTCACGTAAAGAAACATCGTCAGAAGCAATGCCACAAAGCTCGACTGTACCACCTCCAGTACTTTCGTATTCAGAGGCTTCTTACGCACCGCTTCCATCACTGCCATGGTGATGTGCCCACCATCCAACACTGGGAATGGTAAAAGGTTAAAGATCGCCAAGTTGACGTTAAATAGAACCCAGAAATACAACATGTGCCTGAATGGGTATTCACTATTCAAGATGTGCCATTTCACCTTCCCAATCCCCACTGGCCCCGATAAATGCTGAGGTCCAATGCTGGAATCTTTAGAAACCAATGCATCAATGGTCACTGCCATCATGCGACTCGTCGCTGAAATCTGCTCCCATGGCCCCGGATAAATCAACTCAGTCTTACGAGGATCTTGAAAACGCATACCGATCATCGGCATCGGATCCTTAGCTGGATTGAGCTTAAACCCATTGCTCGGTACCAAAGGCTTCGTTTTGATGTGAATTTCCTTATCACCTCGCAACACAACAACGTCCAATAGTTGCTCCTTAGCTTCACTCAGCATCTTCTGGAATTGAACCGTGCTGTAGATCTTCTCTCCATCCACACTCAAAATCTTATCGCCCGGCTCATACCCAAAAAATTCAGCAGGCCCCCCCTTGATGAGGCTTTCAACAATCACATCCGATGCCGGCGCAACCCCAATCTGACGTACCCCGTCACGCTTTGTGAAATTGCTCGCCTCTTCCACATGGAAACCTGTCACGATATCCATCTCCCCGACTCCCGGACGGTCCACAGTCAATGTAATCTTATCTCCCTTACTGAAAACCACACGCTCAGTAATAGAATCCAAACTTCCTCCAAAACCTCTCACGTCCTCACCATTGATCTTTAAAATCGTATCGCCCACCTGCAAACCTGCCTTCGCTGCCGGCATCTCTGGTGCCACATAACCCACCGTCTGCGTATCAATCAAATCCTTCGGCTTCCCAACCTGCCAAATCACCAACGCCGCAGCTAAAGCCAATAAAAAACTGAACAAGGGTCCCGCAAATGCCACGATAATCTTATCCAATGGCGTAATCGGTGGCAATGGCTTCTCACGCTGGCTGTTATCCCCCTCAATCGCCTCCATCGGCGCCATCTGAGGCAATGCCACAAATCCACCCGCAGGAATCGACCCTAAACCATACTGAACCCCATTGATCGTCTTCTTCCATATCGGCTTTCCAAACCATATCTGAAACCTCTCAACCTCTAGCCCACGCCACCGCGCCGCTAAAAAATGTCCCAACTCATGAACAAAAATAATGACGTTGAAACTGAAAATGACCGCTAGCAATATCCCGAGGCCCTTGAGAATTTCCATGAATGTATCCATAAGTGTGAAGCTGAATCTACGCGCATTGCCACCAATGACAAGTGGATACCTAGATTTCCTCCATCACTGAGTTGACTCGCTAGATATTTAAGCCATGATGTAAATATGGCATTCCGTATTGAAAAGGCGATAGTAAGAGGCTGGATCGACAATACCACTCCTGGAATGACCCGAGGCGGCCTCGAAATCAAGGGCATGGAGCGCCCCGTAAAAATCCTGCTCCGTGGCAATTGCTGGCGCGATCTCGCCGGTACACGCATCGATTTTGTCAACCCCCACCCAGAAGAACAGGCCGATGTCCTCGAACACTTCCACGGCTTCCAAAGAGGCGTTATCGGTGACATGACCGCTTCAAAAAAAATCAAAGCCCCTCTCGTCACCCCCGATGAAATAGAAGAATTCGAGCTCCAACCCGAAGATATCGCCTTCGGCTGGAAAAATGCCCTCTGCCTAGAATGGTATTCCCTCGTCAACGGCCGCGTCATGCTCGAAACCACCAATTACGAAATCCAAATTTCAACCCACCAGTGGGAACTAGACGAAGAAGGTGAACGCAAACAACGCCAAGAAAATGCTCTCGCCATGGAGCATTTCATGGAACTCATGCTCACCGCCTCAGAAGCCCAATCTGAAGTCAAAGAAATCGAAGGGGAAGTCGACGAATTTGAATGGGAAAAACGCCTCCGCGTCCGCGACACCCTTGAGGAAGCTGCTTGGTTCCTTGGTGAAGGCCCTTCAGACGCTGAAGTGGAAACCTACGAGGTCGAAGAAGTCAGCATCAATGGCCGCGAACCCATCGTCCAACACGCCATCCTCACCCAAACCAAGGCTCTCGACCTCCTCGGTGACGCCATCCTCGATCAAGGCCCGCGCAGCGATCTCGCTCTCGCCACAGCTTACATCTTCGATGCCGTTGACGAGACTTGGCCAGAGAAACCTCTCGAGCTCGAAAATGGCTACATCCTTGCCGTGCTCAAGCGCGTATTAGAAGCCTGTAATAGTGCCGTCGCCGCATGCAACACCCTCTCCATGGAGGATGATAAATTCGAAGACCTCCGGACGCATATCTTCCACCTGCGCGACCTCATCATCGACAAGTCCCACTCCCTGCGAGACGCCGATGATTCCTCAAACTAGCGAGCTAATATCACCTGCTGCACCAATGCTTTCGACACTAAATGCCCTCCCAACAAGGGAGTTAGGCCTCGTCGAGTTCTTCCCGTAAGGTGTCGAAAACTTTATGCGAAAAATACCGCTCCATCCGGTCGGGAAATACCGTCACCACAGTGGCCCCTTCTGGTAAATCTTTAGCCGCTTCCACTGCAGCCGCATAGTTCAACCCCGATGATGGCCCCACAGGAAATCCCTTCTTCCACAATTCTTGAGTCACGTCCAAGCACCGCGTGTCATCCACTACCACCTCACGCAAATTCTCCGCCCCCTCACTCTCCCGCCACTCAGCATACAGCTTCGAGCACCCGTCTATCACCCCAGGAACATCTTTCGAAAATTGCAGAGAACAACATTCCACATTCGACGTAAAATCCCCCTCTGCACAACGCGGAATCGCCGCCACTGGCTGCGTAGAACAACCAGCCTTCGTGAGACCCTCATGCATCCCCACCAAACTCCCACCTGTGCCAATCCCAGACACTACTGCATCCACATTCGCATCAGGTAATTGCGCCATAATCTCGTGCGCCGTGAATAATTCATGACTCTCCGCATTGTCGGGATTCTCAAATTGCTGCGTGAAAAATGCCCCCTCGCGCTCCGCATACTCAGACGCTAACGCAATCACCTCAGGCATCGTACCCGATACCTTGCGCACCTCACCCCCATACGCCTTAATCATCAACGCACGCTCATTCGTCGCTGTCGATGGTATGAATGCCAAAAACCTCAGGCCCATCTGTGCACAACACAAAGCCAATGCGATCGATGTCGACCCCGAAGAGGCTTCCACAACTAAATCTCCCTCCTCAATGATACCTAATCGCCATGCCTTCTCTAACATGTGACGCGCGATCCGATCCTTCGTAGATCCACTCGGGTTGAGAAACTCTAACTTGCACCAAATCTCTGGATCCGTTTCACCCAGCTGGACCGGAACCAATGCAGTTGGCTCAGTCTCATGCAAGTAGCGGTGGCGCGGAAGTTTCTTCATACGCCCACATAGCACACCCCACTCCCGGCTAAAGCGAATTAGGTGAAGATTCTGTAACCTAAAAGGCCACACTTTCCCCCCAGCTATCCCTAAAAAAATGACGCCTGACCCCTCTCAGGATCAGGCGCAAATCAAAAGATTCTTAGCGTAAAATTACTTACTCAGATGCTCACAAAGCTGAAGGATCTGGTCATTCAACTCCACCTTAGTGCTGTTGACTGTCTCAATATCTTCCGTACCAAGAACGCCATCCTTGTAGATCATAATCTTGTTAGTATTCCCAGCCTGGAGTGAGTCTACTGCTGCTACAGCAAACTTGTATGCCATAATACGGTCGCGCACAGTCGGTGATCCACCACGTTGCACGTGACCTAATACCGTCAAGCGCGCTTCCATGTTCAAGTTCACCTTGATCCAACGCGTCAAGTATTCAGCCATGTTGGTGCCCTCAGCAACAATCGCTAAGATATACCCACGGCCATCTTTCATGTCCTTGCGCAAACGCTCACCAATCGCATCAAGGTCATACTCAAGCTCAGGTACAATGCAAATTTCAGCTCCGCTTGAGAGCGCACTCACCATCGCCAAATACCCACAGTGACGACCCATTGTCTCAATCACAAAGGCACGACTAAAAGAAGTGGCAGTGTCACGAATCGAATCAATGCTGTCACGAATCATGTTCAGCGCAGTATCCACTCCCAAACAGTAATCCGTACCTGGAATGTCATTGTCAATCGTCGCAGGAATCCCAGCAAAGGGCACCCCGAAATCAGCGTAAAATTGGTTTAATGCTGCAAAAGAACCGTCCCCACCAATCACAATCAACTTGTTGATCCCAAGCTTCTGCAAATTGTCATACGCTTGCTTGCGATACTCGTACTCGAAAAATCGCTTCGAACGTGATGAACGTAAAACTGTCCCCCCACGGTGAAGAATGCCTGACACATCCTCACGTGTCGCTTCTGCGATGTCTCCGTCAATCATGCCGCGAAGGCCATTGCGAATCAAAAATGGCTTTAGCCCCTGCTTGATTGAATAATCTACAGCACTCTTCACTGCTGGATTCATTCCGGCGGCATCTCCGCCAGATGTCATAATTGCGATACCTTCCATGTGTGTTGAAAATTGATGTGGTGAATGGTGAACCTCTCAGGTTCGATGCATTCCTATAAGGGTTTGCCCAGAATTGCAAGTAGTCCGACTATAGAAATTTCCCCCATGACAGGATTAATCCCATTCATCTCACCAAGCGATTGAACGACTGATCTAGAACTACTTGCCAAACCGATAATGCCCTACGATCTCATGATCTAACAATGCATTATCCCACTGCGTCCCCTCACCTTGATTGTGCACCACCCAGCGCTCTTCATAGCGAGAGCCTGGACCGGGAACCACAATCCCGATATGCGTATCTCCATTCGGTAAACGCCACGCCACCAAATCCCCAACATGATAATCCGACGGAATCCGTGACACGGGTATCTCCAAACCATTCCTCACAAAGAAACGCTGAAGGTTCGGAATCCGCCTGTGATCAATATTCGTATCAGTCTCTTTTTGCCCCCATAATTGCGGGTAAAGCCTGAAGTTCTCACGCATGTCCTCATGCACCAATTGCTGCAAATCTATCCCAACACCACGGTAACTGCGTACCAAAACATCAGCTCCCACACCCTTACCCTCAGGCACATCACCCATCGGATAAGAAATCGTATAGTATGCACCATCGTAACTACTCGGCACCTGAGTACGCTGCAGCGCTGCCCCCGCTAATCGATCCCCAAAACGCTCACTCCCCACTAACTGAGAAATTAACACGCTCGCCTTGTCCTCCGTCGCCACATCTTGCTGGGTCTTCACGTAATCCGCAAATGTCGGCCAAGCAAAGTAGGACACAAAGAGCCCAGACATCAGTAGAATAACCCAACCGCCTAATACCGGTTTGCGTTTCTTTTTTTGGGGGATCGGGCCAATGTATTCGATCGGTGTCATTGAATGACTTCGGTAGGTTGTTTGAACCTATGCAACTGCCCCCATAGGCAAGTTACACATTGATAAAGATACGTTGACTTTGTTTCAATCTTTTTCATCTAACATTATTAATTTTTACCTTTGCGCCTCCCTCCCACCCACATACTTTACCTAAGCTATGAAAATCCTTTCCTTCGGAGCATCCACCAGCTCCACCTCCATCAATCGCCAACTCGCAAATCACGCCGCGTCCCTGTTCTCTGGTGCCGAAATCACCGAACTCGACCTAAGAAGTTATAGCTTGCCCATCTACTCCTCAGATGAAGAGGAAACCAATGGAATCCCAGATGATGCCAAGCGCTTTCTCGAAGCCATCCGCAACCATGACCTCATTGTCGTATCCCTAGCAGAACATAATGGCTCGTACTCTGCCGCTTTCAAAAACCTCTACGATTGGACATCGCGCGCCGAACAAAAACTTTGGTCAGATAAAACCATGCTCTTGCTCTCCACATCGCCAGGCCCACGCGGTGCCGCCACCGTCATGGAATCTGCGAAAGCGACATTCCCACGCATGGGAGCTCAGCTTGCCGCCACATTCTCACTCCCCTCCTTCTATGACAATTTTAGCAACGGAGAAATCACGAATCCAACATTGGCGCAGGAACTAAAAACCGCTATAGCCTCCATCTAACATGAAATTATTCAGAATCCTCAGTATCGCTGCCCTCGCACTAGGCGCACTCACCCTCGGAACCAGCTGTAGTTCCACAGTCGGCATCGGCAATAGCTCCAACGCCTTCGTCTCCACCGAAATCAACAATAGCTCACGCTCCAAAGTAAACTCGGCCATTAAATCCGTTTTCCAAGAAGAAGGCTTCGCACTCATCTCCCAAGGTGCCAATGATTACCGCTTCCAAAAATGGGGCGGCACCTCTACCGAAGTCATCTACGGCTCATGGTTCACTGATGGCGTAGCCATCGAACCCGAAGTAGAAATCGTCACCCTCGGCAACAATAACTATGTCGTCCTGTGCGATGTCTATATGCGCGAACACAGCGGCTCCAGCCTCGATGCCAATTGGAGACTCATGGGAAGTGGAAAAATCGCCTACAACGGCCTCATGAAAAAAATCAAGAAACGCGCTGAAGCAAAATAACCCCCCAGCTCCCCCCCCCACTCTCAAAACATGACGGCCAATGGTACCCACCATTGGCCAATTTGTTTCTTCTTCCTACTGTGGTGTCCACAGAAAGACCCGTGCCAGATAGTATGCAATCACTCAAACTACCTGGCTCGCAGACCTAATTAGGCTAAACCAGCACGCTCTAACAATGGAGTGAGCTCCGGGTCTCTTCCCATGAAAGCTCGGTAGGACTCATCCACTGGCCGCGAATTCCCACGCGCCAATACTTCATTCCGGAAACTCATCCCAGTCTCCTCATTCAAAATACCCTCCTCCTGGAAGCGGGTGAATGCATCAGCATCTAATACCTCTGCCCACTTGTATGAATAATACCCAGAAGCATAGGCTACCGGACCTGAGAATAAATGAGAGAATCGTCGTGCCATCGTCGGGGACTCAGTAGCCAATGGTGCTTTGTATTCTGCTAAGACTTCCTTGTCCACCTCATCCAAGTCCTTCCCCTTGTGCTCGGTGTAATGAAGATGCAGCTCTAGATCCAACTTGCCCAGCGCTAGCTGACGCATGAACCCAGTCGCACTCATGTAATTCTTCGCTGCTAGCATCTTCTGAAATAAATCCTCAGGAATACATTCCCCAGTCTCATAATGACGCGCAAACATGTCTAGTGACTCACGGTCCCAACAAAAATTCTCCATAATCTGAGAGGGTAACTCAACAAAGTCCCACGGAACATTCGTCCCAGACAGTGACTTCACTTCCACATCACCTAACAGATGGTGCAGCAAGTGGCCGAATTCATGGAAAATAGTTTCAACTTCACGGTGATCTAACAATGCCGGCTTGTCTCCAACCGGTTTCGTCATATTGCCAATCATCAAGCCCAAGTGAGGCTCGCGCGCACCACCTTCAGAACACGGTCCACCAGTCTTTAGAGAATTCATCCACGCCCCACCTCGCTTGGTTGGCCGTGGGTGCCAGTCAGCGTAGAACGACCCAAGCAACTCCCCACTCTTCGCATCGTGAATGTCATAGAACTTACATTCCTCATGCCACACCTGAACCTTCCCCTCCTCATCCTTTCCAAACACCGCATCACGCTCCCCAATCTCAATGCCAAATAACTTTGAAGTAATAGAGAACATCCCTTCCATGACCGAATCCACCGGGAAATAAGGGCGCAATACCTCGTCATCAAAATCATATTCCTCCTTGCGGCGCTTCTCCGCCCAATAACCCGTCTCCCATGGCTCTAATGGCCCAGATTCACCCCCCACCTTAGAAGCCTTATAAGCCTCCAATGCTCGCGTCTCCTCCTTAAACTTCTCCTCAATACGCTGATGAAGCCCCTCAGTAAATTCTAACGCAGCCTTGCCATTCTTCGCCATGCGACGCTGAAGGATCAAATCAGGAAATGATTCCTGACCTAAAATCTCAGCCTTGCGCTGACGTAATTCCAATACCTCCCATATCAAATCCGTGTTGTCGTAGACACCATCACGCCCAATCGTGCAATTCGCCTCCCAGATCTCCTTACGCAAACTCTCGTCGTCAGCATGCTGCAACACTGGCCCCATCGATGGGTACTGCAAGGTGAACCTCCACCTCGGATCATCCTCAGATCCATGACCATTCTGCAAGGCATCCAATCGCGCCGCTTCCTTCACCATCTCAGGTAATCCTAACAAACGATTCTCGTCGTGAATCACAACATCCCATGCATTCGTAGAATCTAACACATTCTCAGAAAACTTCTTTGTCTTCTGCGAAAGAGCCGCATCAATCTCCGCAACCTCTTGCTTCTGCGCATCCTCAAGATTCGCGCCCGATTGAATAAAATCAGCACAAGTCTCCTCTACAAAACGCTTCTGTACAGGGCTGAGATCCTGCGCATCCGCACTTTCTGAATAGGCCTTCAGTGCCTTCCAAATCTTCGAATCCAACGAAATCTGAGAGTAAAATGCCGAAACCTGTGGCAGCATCGCATTCATCGCAGCACGTTGCTCAGGATTATCATTCACACTATCCAAATGACTCAATCTCCCCCAACCCCGCTCAAGCTCCTCCGCTGCCGACTCTAAAGCCCCAAATGTAGTCGCGTAACTCAACTCACTATCCCCTACTTCTCGAATCGCTTCCAAGCGCTGCTCCGCAAGCTCCAAGGCCTGCTTGATGTCCGTCTCAATGTGCTCAGGGGTCAATGTCGACCAGCGAATGTGATAATCGTCAGCTAAAAATGGATATTGCATAATCGTTTCAGTCAATTGCTATTCGCTCACTAAAGCCGCTCCTCCCCATTTGTCACTTAGGAAGATTAGAAAAATCACCCACATGACCAAAGCACATACCTTTTCCCATAGAATAAGCCTAAGCCAAGGATTGGCACAGATCTTGCTCTTCCCTCGACCAAACCTTCCAATCACCTCATCCCACACCTCTCTCCTGTGACAGTCATGTCAGCCATATCAACTTTCCCTAAGCCCCATTCCTCCTAAGTTTCTAACCCTCATATGTGACGAAAAAATCGTACCGATTACCGACTCTATATTTGAATCCTCTACCCTCATTTGTTACCCAATACCTAAAGACCATGAGCAAATCCCATCCTAACAACAAGAAGCCCGACTTATCTAACAAAAGAAAATCTCGCATCCTTGTTGTCACCCCGGAAATCACCTATCTTCCGTCGGGTATGGGAAACCTCGATCAGCGCATGAGCGCCAAAGCCGGCGGCATGGCTGATGTCTCAGCTTCTCTCGTCAAAGCCCTCTACGAACAAGGTGCTGACGTCCACGTCGCCATCCCCAATTACCGCAAGATGTTCCACACCGATATGAAGGAAATCTTCGATCGCGAAGTCGAACGCATCTCAAGCGCCCTCCCTGAAAAACGCATCCACCTCGCCGAGGACCGTATCTTCTACCGCCGCAGCAAAGTCTACGACCTCGCCGAAAACCACAACACCGCCCTCGCGTTCCAACGCGAAGTCATCAACAATATCATCCCCCGCGTCCAACCTGACCTCATCCACTGCAATGACTGGATGACCGGACTCATCCCAGCCGCTGCCAAACGACTCGGAATCCCCTGCCTCTTTACCTGCCACAATATCCACTCCGAACGCCTCACCATGGCGCATATCGAAGATAAAGGCATCGATGCCGCAGACTTCTGGCATAATCTCTACTTCACCGAACGACCAGATTCCTACGAAGAAGCTCGCGACTCAAAACCCGTAGACCTCCTCGCCACTGGCATCTTCGCCTCTGACCACGTCAACTCCGTCTCCACAACCTTCCTCTACGAAGTCGTTGAAGGCAAACACAGCTTCGTCCCCGACGCCATCCGCCGTGAACTTGCTAACAAAGTATACGCCGGCTGTGCCTCAGGCATTCTCAATGCCCCCGATGAATCGCTCAAACCATACTCTGACCCCTACCTCGAACACCACTTCAACGCCGACAACTTCCAAGAAGGTAAAGCAATCAATAAAGCACTCCTTCAGAAAAAAACCGGCCTGAAACAAAACCCCGATGCCCCCATCCTCTTCTGGCCCTCCCGCCTAGACCCAATGCAGAAAGGATGCCAGCTCCTCGCGGATATCATGTACCAAACCGTCGCTGACTATTCGGAACTCGGACTCCAAGTCGTCATCGTCGCCAGCGGCTCCTTCTCCCAACACTTTAAAGATATCGTCGCCCTCCATGGCCTCGAAGGTACCGTCGCCGTCTGCGACTTCGATGAAGGCCTCTCACGCCTCGCATATGCAGGCTCTGACTTCATGCTCATGCCCTCGCGCTTCGAACCTTGCGGCCTTCCACAAATGGTTGCCCCTAAATACGGCTCCATCCCCATCGTGCACGATACCGGCGGCATCCACGATACCATCCACCACATGCACTACGATGGTAAACTCGGCAATGGCTTCCGCTTCGAACACTATAGCCCAACAGGATTGCGCTGGGCCATCGACGAAGCACTCAAATTCTATCAGTGGGATGACGATACCAAAAAAAGCGCCATCAAACGCATCATGAAAGAAAGCGACGAATTCTTTAACCACCAAACCACTGCCGCCGCTTACATCGAACGCTATGAAAAAATCCTCGGCCGCGAAGTCGTCGAAACTCTCCATAATGTCTAGACGCTGTGGAGCCAGAGAAGTCCTGTTTCATCATTGCGAAAGGTAATTTTTCTGATCAATAAAGTCCTGAATAGACATTCCGGACTACCGAAGAACAATGGTGATCAGAAAATAACCAGAGCCTCATTTAAGAAGCAACTAACAGGAGCCATTGCCTCATCCTAATATCAAACAAGGATGTTGAGGACTTCGCTCACACCACACTAGACCATCGGCCTATACGAGCAACCGCTACATCGCCTTCTCGTACAACAAGAGTGGATCAACAGGTACTTTTTCCATGCACACCCGATCCACTAAATCCTCCCACACCTCGTGACCACTCAGGATATCTACCTCAATCCTTAAAAAATATACCTCCACATCCATCTCTGCTGGCTTGGGAAACCTCACCGCATCCTTCTCAGTCGTGACAATCACATCAGCGTCACGCCTCACACAGCGACGCATGAAACGATCCACATCCTTCTGCGTAAACGAGTGGTGGTCCGCAAATGTCCGGTGAAATAACACGTTTGCTCCGTAATCTGTTAACTTCTCCTCAAAACTCTCAGGCACTGCTATCCCACTGATCGCCGCCACATACTTGCCCGATAAAAATTCCAAAGGCAACTTCTCACCAGTAAAAACATTCTCCAAATGCTGAGGCCCGTGCGTACACTCAATAATCTCAGCCACCGGATTATATCTCCGAATCTTATCTATCAGCTCTTGATTCCCAGCCTGGTAACACTTCGTGATAAAAATATAATCAGCACGACACAAATTCTTTGGCGGCTCCCTCAATGTGCCTCGCGGTAAAATCGCCCCAGTGCCAAAAGGTGAATTGAAATCCACCAAAACGATGTCCAGTGAATGCGCTATGTTTAGAAATTGCATTCCATCATCTAACAGGAGGAGGTCGCAGTCTAATTCCTCAATCGCAAACTTCCCACCTTTCACACGATCTTTGTCCACCACCACTGATACCCCATCCAAATTCTTTGCCAACATATAGGGCTCATCACCCGCATACTGAACGTCCAGCTCTAAGCCCTCGCCGGCACTCACTAACTTCGGCATCTCCTCCTCATCCACTAGTTCTCCGGTCGCTTTCCGTTTCCACTCCTGTGGCTCCTCGAGCTTCTTTGACTTATAACCTCTAGATAAAATCGCCACCTTCCTCCCCCTATCCCTCAAGGTCTTGGAAAAAAGCTCCACTACCGGCGTCTTGCCCGTCCCCCCAACAGTAATATTCCCGATGCTGATCACAGTCGTCCCCAAGTACGCCTGATCCTTAAAACCCGTGCGAAAAAGCCTCAGCCTCAACATCACCCCACCTCGATATAACCATGAAAAACCTCGAAGAACACAACGCATCAATGACGCGCGAAACCCCTTCGCACGCCCAAAAATGACATCCTCACCCCACTGTTCCAGATCTTCTAAATTCTCCTTCATCGGCCAGCACCGCCAGCATCACCCATCACCTAACGCACAACAAGCACCATTTCTCAGACCCACACCCACACCCTCACTCATTCCCCACAACACCCTCAATCTAAAACACTTCGTTACAAAATATTCACCCTCATCCTTCATTTAACCATTGATCTCACCCCGCGTAACAGTCTATTACTTTAGATGAGTGAAGTATTTATAAGGCTATGAAAGTGAATCCCATCCACGAAAAATGCGTTCTCGTCCTGAACCGCCAATGGCAGGCGATCTCTATCATCTCACCCGCCGACGCCTTCGCACACATGGCCACCGATAATGCCGACGGTCTAGACATCGAAGCAAAAGACACGATGAGCCCCACCCCCATGACAGCCTGGATGCAGCTTCCAGTAAGACCTCATGACCGCACCATCGGAACCGCCAATGGCGCCATCCGTGTCCCTACCGTCATCGTCCTTAAAGACTTCGCCAAAGTCCCCATCTTCACCCCCAAATTCTCACTCAAAAACCTCTGGGTCCGCGATCAAGGCCAATGCCAATACTCAGGACGAATGCTCAAAGCCAGCGAAGCCAGTATCGACCATATCATCCCACAATCTCGTGGAGGTGCCACCTCCTGGGAAAATTGTGTCCTGGCAGAACGAAAACTGAACTCAGATAAAGGAGCGCGCACACCCGCCGAAGCCGGCCTCAAACTTATCAAACGCCCCATCGCTCCAAAACCAGTCCCCGTCACCCTCACCCTCAAAAACCACCTCGGTATCCCTGACTGGGACCACTTCTTGATCTCACCTGCCGCCTAACACACTCTCAGGCATCGCTCAGCGGCTCCCAAAACTGGCGCAACTTGACACTTGAAAGTTCCCCTGCCCAGCACAACACTGCGCCCATGAAACTGAGCGCCATCCTTCTCACTTCCATCACTATTTGTTCCCTCTGCTCCTGCAATACCTTCGTAGGTATCGGACGTGACTTCAAAAGCCTCGGCCAAGGGGTTGAAAACAAAGCTTACGGGAAAACTTGGAAAGGCCAACCCCGCGCACAGAACTCTCAACAGCAAGCCCCACAACAGGCTACTGTCCCACAAACTACCGTGCCTAAGCCATAGCCCAAGCACCCACTCTTAATTCTCGCTTCTTTTCACACCACCATGCGCATTCTTACTGGCCTACAGCCCAGCGGCAAACTCCACATCGGTAACTACTTCGGCGCCATGCAGCCCGCCGTCCAACTCCAGGACCAAGGCGATGCCTTCTACTTCCTCGCCGACTACCACGCCATGACCTCCATGAGCGATGCCGACACCCTCCGCGATAATGTCCAAAACCTCGCTATCGATTTCCTCGCCTGCGGACTCGATCCACAAAAAGCAACCATCTTCCGCCAAAGCGATATCCCAGAAGTCAACGAACTCGCCTGGATCCTCTCCACAGTCTGCCCCATGGGCCTCCTTGAACGCTGCCATTCCTACAAAGATAAAGTAGCCAAAGGCCTCTCCGCTAACCACGCCCTCTTCGCCTACCCAGCCCTCATGGCTGCAGACATCCTGCTCTACGACGCAAACCTCGTCCCAGTAGGCAAAGACCAAAAACAACACCTCGAAGTCACTCGTGACCTCGCACAAAAAATTAACGACAAATTCGGCCCCGACACCCTCGTCATCCCCGAAGCACAAATCCGTGAAGATACCGCCGTCGTTCCTGGTACCGATGGCCAAAAAATGAGCAAAAGCTACGATAACACCATCCCCCTCACCGGTGGTAAAAAAGCCATACGCAAAACCATCATGCGTATCGTCACCGACTCCACTCCCGTCGAAGATCCAAAACCAACCGAAGGATCTAACGTCATCGCTCTCTACAAACTCTTCGCCGATGAAACCGCTATCAACCAAATGATCGCCGAACACGAAGCAGGCGGCTTCGGCTACGGACACTTTAAACAAACCCTCTTCGATGCCTACTGGGAATACTTCTCAGAAGTCCGCGCCAAACGCGAGGAGTTAGAAAATAACCTCGACTACGTCAACCAAGTCATCGCTACAGGTGCCGAACGCGCCCGCCAAGAATCTACCATAGTGCTCGACCGCGTCCGCAAAGCCGTCGGCCTGCGCTAACCCACACACAATCCAATCATGGGAATTTTCAAAAACTACCACAATTCCTCCCGTGATCAAAAGCAACTCGGCGGTTGCGGAGGAGTCGCCTTCGGACTCTTCTGGACCGCCTTCAGTAGCATTTTTGTCATCGTTGGCCTCTACGCCAGCTTCAGCGGTGTCAAGCAATCCCAGTGGCCCACTGCAGAATGCGCACTCCAGGAATTCTCCATCGATGCTAAACGCAATGCCGATCCACCATTCCAACCAAAGGTGCATTTCACCTACCAATGGAATGGACAAGAATACTCCAGCTCTAAAGTCTGGGCAGATAAACAAGGCGAGGATGATTATCAAGACCTAACAGATTTACTCGAGGCTCACCGCAACGAAGAACTTACCACCTGCTTCGTAAACCCAGATAACCCAAGCGAAGCCGTACTCCTGCATGAAGAAGAATCTATCTGGTTCGGTATCGCCTTTGCCCTTTTCGGGCTCTTCTTTGTCCTCATAGGTGTCGGCATCCTCGTCACCTCCTTGCGTGGCTCGAAATCTAAGAAACAAGCCCTCTCCTCAAAGAAAAATGAAGAAGCAGGCAAAGCGATTCTCATCCCATTTTTCGGCATCTTTGCCCTCGCCGGGCTCGCCGTACTAATATTCTTTGTCCTGCCCATGTGGCAAAAGTACCTCTCTGCTAAATCCTGGGAACCCACCTCTGCCACCGTCATCTGGAGTACTGTACGCTCACACTCAGATAGTGATGGCACCACCTATAGCCCAGACATCTTCTATCGCTACCAATACAATGGCCACACCTACCAATCCAACTCCGTCGGCCTCATGGGTGGTAGCTCCAGCGGTAGAGATTCAAAACAAGAACTCGTCAATGCCTACCCGAGGAAACACGAATTTACATGTTTCGTGAACCCTAACAACCCTTACCAAGCCCTCATCCAACGCGATATCGGCTGGTGGGCTGCCTTCACTCTCTTCCCTCTTCCCTTCATCGCCGTCGGCTTCGGAGGACTCATCTACACATTTAAAAAACAAAAATCTAAGAAGACCAAGGTCAGCCACGCCAATGCCAAACACTTCCACCAAACCACCTCTGCCCACTCTCAAGAATTTCGCCCTACTAAAAAACGCCTCGGCTGGATTCTCGGAGCTTTTCTTATCGCCGCATTCTGGAACGGCATCGTCTCAGTCTTCTTCCTAGATGTCTGGAACACTTGGCAAAAAGGTGACCCAGATTGGTTCCTCACCCTCTTCCTCACCCCATTCGTGCTCGTCGGCCTCGGCATGATCCTCCACTTCTTCTATCGAATCATGGCTGCGTGCAATGCCGCTCCCACCCTCACCCTGAAGCCAGCTTCCATCACCCTCGATACCCCCGCTCGCCTCTACTGGAAAACCCTCCGAGGGGAACATAAAGTGGCCCAGTTCCAAATCTACCTCATCGGTGAAGAAGAGGCTCGCTACCAACGCGGTACCAACACCGTCACCGACACTTCCATCTTCCACGAGTCCTTGCTCACCGAAACCTCAGACCCCAGAAAAATCCGCCGAGGCGAAATCGAAATCATCCTCCCTCAGGATACCATGCCCAGCTGGGAAGGATCTAACAATGCAATCAAGTGGTACCTCCGCGTCCGTGGAGACATCAAACTCTGGCCAGACATCAAAGATGATTACCTCATCACCGTCCTCCCACCTCACACTCCCGAATCCTAGGCATGAGCAACGCACTTAGTATCTCACTCACCCATACATCCGACTCCTACCTGCCTGGCGACACCCTCCACGGCCAAATCCATTGGCCAAACGCCACGGCCCCCTCCCAAAAAGTCGCCGTCCGCCTCTTCTGGTTCACCGAAGGCAGAGGCTCCCAAGATCTCGAAATCATCGACGAACTCCAACTCACCCTCTCCCCACACAGCCCTACTGAATTTCATTTCACCCTCCCCCACTTCCCATTCAGCTTCTCGGGTAAGCTCATCTCCCTCCAGTGGGCCGTAGAAGCCATCTCCTTGCCTGATGAATCCCACACCTCACGCCACCCCTTCTGTTTGAGCCCAACTAAGGATGAAATCAACCTCACCCGCGTAGAGTCTGCCCAGACCCAACAATCAAAAAAATGGAGCAACCGAAAATAGGGCACACCAAGAATCCTCATTTGCCTCTTTTGAAGTGCGATTTGGTACAACATGCTGAAAGCTCAAAATAACCCCTTTCGAACCTCTCGCCAACGCGATCTCCTCCCCTACGACCCCACACTCCACGGCGACTCATGGCAGCAGATTTTCCAGCGATGGAAGTCTCTCGGCCAACATGTCTCCATCAGTGCCCCTCACGGTGCCGGCAAAACCACCTTCCTCGATGCCTTCGAAACCTACCTCAATGCTAAAGGTTTCCCCACTCTTCGCATCACCCTCCACACTCATTCCCCAAAAATCTCCCGCCAAACCTTCCAACATATCAAAGCAAACCTCCATGCCACCATCATCCTCGATGGAGAAGAACAACTCAATCCATTCCAAAAAATCAAATTCCGCAGAATAAGCAAATCTGCCGTTGGCTCCATCCTTACCAATCACCACACCCATCCCCATCCCTCATTGCTCACACTCACCCCCTCACTTCCCTTGTTGGAACACTGCGTCTCCACCCTAGCTCCCGAGCACTTCTCGACCCTCAAACCATACTTGCCCCATTGGTTTCAACAACATCAACAAAATATTCGTCACGTGTTGTTAGAATGCTACGACTTCCTCTCCAGCACTGACTAAATGACGACACACAGCCAGTGCCTCTAGCAAACGCTTTTATGCCCTTTTGCGACGCAAAGCCACACAACTAAGACCAAGACCTAACAGGCTCAGTGAGCTTGGCTCTGGCACGGCCACAGCCGTCACCTCAACATCGTCCCAACCTCGTACCGCCGTCGAAACATCACGGTGACTTTCCAAATTGATATAAAGCGACTTCCCCGCATCTGCTAGCGTGCCAACATAAGTCACCTCATATTGATTCCAGCCATTCTGAGCTGCCTGCCCCGTCCCACTTGCATTGCTAGCAACTTGATCCGGCGTGTTGTACGCCGAACTCGCCCCACCACTATGTGTCACTGGTGCCACCGGCAATGCCGTGCTGAAATACGACCTAGAAAGCGCATATGAAGACCCAACATTCGTCCCCCAAACACTAAAGGTATAACTAGTCCCCTCGACAATTGTCGCCACCAAATGCGAATAAATCGCCGACCTCCCTCCATTCAGAAACTGCCCACTCGCAGTCCGAGTCGTGACAGTACTTCCACCAGAACTATCGCCATTCGCCCGTACCCCACGCGAACTGTGATCCCCGATATTATTGGCATCCGTGTAGACCCACGCCCCTGGAGATTGCTCCCCCACACTATAAGAGTCAAAATTCTCAACAAAAATAGTAGAAGCATCAGCCTGAGCCATCCAGCCCAAGCCAACTACAGCCAGTGATCGTAAAATTTGGGGATTCATAACCCCTAAAGTATTCAAAGCCTTACCTCCCCCCACAAGAATGGATTGCCTCACGTGTTCCATATAAGAAACACGCCGTTCCCATCCCTTATACCGTGACAGATAACACCCTCCTGATTTAGATAACACCCTCCTGATTTATTAAAAATAGCCCGATCCAATGCGAAGCGCTATTAGCCCAGAGGAATCTATGCTGAAAAGATACTCAGTCTCCCACTGTAATGTCCTATGGAAAATAGCCCAGATGGCATAAACCCCACCAAGCAACTCGACTTAGCCCCCAATATTAAACTAGGTATAGCCACCCACGCACACCCAATAACGATGATGATCCGATCCCTTATCCTCACTGCCCTCTGCCTCTGCTCATCCCTCCAAGCTGCAGAACGCCCTAACATTCTATTTATTCTCGCCGACGACATGGGCTTCGGTGATCTAGGCTGCTACGGCTCCAGCCAAATCAAAACTCCTGCCCTCGACGCCCTCGCCGCAAATGGGGTCAAATTTACCGATGGCTACGTCTCCGCCCCCGTCTGCGCACCCTCACGTGCAGGCCTTCTCACCGGCCGCTACCAACAAAGATTCGGCTTCGAACATAACCTCCACTCCCCTCATTACCTCAAACCTGAAAAAGCTGGCATTCCCCTCGATGAAACCACTGTCGCACAACGCCTCAAAAACCTCGGCTATCGCACCGGTCTCATCGGCAAATGGCATGTCGGATCCTACCTCCCAGAACACCACCCAAACGCTCGCGGCTTCGACTTCTTCTTCGGTATGCTAGGCGGCGGCCACACCTACTGGCCCACACTTAAAAAAAATAGCCTCCTCAGAAACCGTGAGAAAATCAGCGAAATCCGCACCCCTTACCTCACCGATTGGTTCTCACGTGAAGCTGAAGACTTCATCACTCAGGACTCACAAAATCCCTGGTTCCTCTTCCTTTCCTACAACACCCCCCACACCCCCATGCAGGCAAAAGAGGAAGACCTCAAAGCCTATTCCCATATCTCCCCAAAACGCCGGCAAATCTACTGCGCCATGCAAAAGTGCATGGATGACAATATCGCTCAAATTATCTCCAAACTAAAAGCTACCAAACAGCTCGAAAACACCCTCATCGTTTTCTGCAGTGACAATGGTGGCAGTGTCACCGCAAGCTCAGCAATCAATGCCCCACTCAATGGCATGAAAGGCTGCTTCCTCGAGGGCGGAATCCGTGTACCCATGATCATGCACTGGCCCGCAGGACTAAAACCAGGACAAACCTACTCCCATCCAGTCATCACCCTCGACTTCACCCCCACATTCGTCCACCTCGCAGGCGGTAAGGTAGAGGAAGAAATCGTCGGATCTGGTAAACGTGCCTACAAAAAAACACGCGATGGCGTCAACCTCATCCCCTTCCTCCAAGGACAAAAACAAGGCTCACCCCACCAAGCCCTCTTCTGGCGTATGGCAATCCGCGGCTCCGCCGTCCGCAGCGGCCAATGGAAACTCATCCAAACCCCTCACCACCCAACTATGCTCTTCGATCTATCTAACGATCTAGCAGAACAACATAACCTCGCACCCTCCATGCCTGAAAAGGTCGCCGAACTCACCAATCTCTACGCCGATTGGGCAGAAAGCCTCAAAGCAAACCCCATGTGGATCTCAGATAACTTCTGGTCCGCATATAATAAAAAGCTCTACGACATCGACTACGACCTAACACAACCCACCGGGAATACCACCAAACACTAAGTTCCACCCCACGCTCTAAAGCCAAGGGCTTTTTACAGCTCTTGGCTTTGAGGTATCCCACCCAAGTAACGACACACACTGGGGATTAGATACCAGACCGTTTCTCTCTAGGCGGTGTGGACAAATGGGTTTGCTGGGCGATGAAAGATGATTTGTTGACTAGCAAGGCGGTGATTTTTCATCCCATTTTCATCCTCTTCGCACTCTGAAGCAATGTGTCCATATCGCCTAACGCTTCTACTTGCTGAAGCTCACCTTGCTCTTGGTCAAAGTCGGCCAGTACACTAGCTTGACTTCAACCTCACCTTTGAGATTCCCGATGTTGAATGTTTTGGATTTTCCACTCCACGAACTCCCCTGCTGGTCGAGTTCCTTCCCGTTCTGAGTCACTTTGATCTCCTTGATCTTCTCTATCTCTCCCACCACTGTTACCCCCTCACCACCAAACATGCTCTTAGACTTGCCTGCATTCACCTTGTAAGGTCCCATCTCCAATGCTTTGTCCCCGACCTTAAGCTTCTGAGTCACTGTCTTCGTCTCCTTGCCTGTGAAGACCACCACTGAGCCCTCCGCCTTCACCGCATCCACCTTGCCTAAAAAATCTCCCTTCTTGTGAATGGAAAAACTCCCTTGAGTCCCATCATCCCCCACCTTAGGAAATGGCCCTAACTCCCATCCATCAGCCTCCAATGATTCCTTGTCAAAGCTGATCATATTCTCGCCTGTGACAAAAAAATGAAGCGTCACCCCGTATGCATACCCCATCGGCTTTACCTGAAAATCAGCTCCCTCCGGGACGCCTGCTGCCGCCGTGACACTCACAAGCTTTGCTGATTGCGCGACACTTACGGACGCTAATGAGGCTGCCACAATTGAAGTAGTTAGAAAAGTTTTGAACATGCGTCTGTTATACCCAGCACCCACCCACCCAGCCATTATAAAATACCGTTACAATCCTCATCACTACTCTGTACCCCTCCCACCTACACCCCCAAAGTACCAATTTTCAGCGCCCAAGGACTTAAATTCACAAGACTGCATGATCGACACACACTCCCACCACCGCCATCTTGATAGGACCCTCCATCAGATTTAGAGCCCCATAATTAGGATGAAAGAAGAGAGTCCCGCCAACACACCCAGCGAAAACCAAAATGTCTCAGGCTTAGAACGCCACGGCTACGGACTCGGAGACCTTGCCTCTAATCTCTACTTTCAAATGTTTAACATGTTCCTCCTCTACTACTACACCGATGTGTTCGGTATTGGAGCCGCAGTCGTAGCAAACATCTTCCTTTTCTCCCGCTTCTTTGACGCCATCAATGACCCACTCATGGGGATCATCGCCGACCGTACTCGCACGCGTTGGGGTTCATTCCGTCCCTACATCCTCTGGTTCGCTATCCCCTTCGGCATCACCGGCTACCTCATGTTCTACTCACCTCAGTTGAGTGGTAATGCAAAAATTGCCTACGCCGCCGTCACCTACGTCCTCTGTGGAATGGCGTACACCGCCGTAAATATCCCCTACTCAGGCCTCATGGCTGTCATTTCAAAATCCGCAAGCCAACGCGCCCGTGTCTCCGCCACCCGCTTCATCTACGCCTTCCTTGGTGGATTTGTCATCGTCCAGTTCCTCCCCTCCCTCAAAAATGCCTTCGGCTCAGGTGACGAAATCCTCGGCTTCCGCTATACCATGGCACTCTTCGCCATCATTGCCACCATCCTCTTCTTCATCACCTTCCTCACAACCAAAGAACGCATCAAACCTGACCCTCAACAACAATCCCGCTCAGATATTCTCGCTTCACTGAAAATCCTATTCACCGAACGCCCCTACCTCGTTCTCGTCCTCGCAGGGCTTCTCAACCTCACTGCTGTCGCTATCAAAAATGCTTCTAACATATACTACTTCAAGTACATCGCTGGCAATGCCGATGAAGTCGCTAGCTTCGGTGGCGGCGGGTGGATAGCCATGATCCTCGGCGTCATGTTCACCGGTGTCCTCATCAAGTTCTTTGAAAAACGACAACTCATTATCTGGCTCACAATCCTCGGAGGTATCGGGATGGCCGCCCCATTCTGGATCGACCCCAGCGCCCGTATCTCAAACCCTGGACTCTCTACGGGCCCCTTCTCTCTCTTCGGACTCCAACTCAATAATATCGAGTTTATCCCAGAAAATGCCCGCTGGATCTACCTGATTAATCTCATCGGCTCCTTCGCAGCTGGCCCTCCCGTCGCTCTCGTCTGGTCCATGTACACCGACGTTGCATCCTATATCGATTGGAAACATAAACGCCGTATCGCAGGACTCGTCGTCTCGGCTGCTGTCTTCTCTCAAAAATTCGGCCAAGCAATTGGTGGATGGTTCGCCGCTTCCCTCCTCGCTGCCTTCGGCTTCCAAGCGAACCAAACTCAAGGCGAAGACGCTAAACTCGCCATCCTGCTTCTCTTCTCCATCGTCCCCGGCACCCTCATTATCATCCAAGGTGCCCTCATCTTCTTCTACCCCCTCAATGCCAAACGACTTCACACCATCGAGTCCGACCTCGCTCAGCGCAACACCTAAGCAACACTCTAACTACCGATCTAACCCTTGTCTTTGAACAAAGGAGACCGGTACACATTGCGGTACTCTTGCGGCGACATGCCAATCTCCCGGTTGAATGCATGACTCAAATTTGAGCTGTTTGAATACCCACACTCCATCGCAATTGCGTCGATCTTAATGTCCGTCTGAGATAAACAATTCTTCGCATAGTCTAGGCGAATCCGCCGCAACACAGCCGCGGGTGAATCATTCAAATGCCGCTTGAATGCCTTCTCCAATCCACGCTTAGACACCCCCGAGTACTCATACACGTCCTCAAGCACCAAACCGTTCTTAAACTCCCGGCGCATCAACTCCAAGGCCTTAGCCACCGCTGGGTGCGTCACTGCCAAAGCTTCCGTGCTCCGGCGATTCACTATCGACTTGATTGGCACCGTCACAGGCTCCGCCTCGTTGTCAATTTCCCCGTCCATCAACCTCCCCAATTGCTCCGCCGCTGCATAACCAAGCTCCGTCAAATTACTATCGATACTCGATAAAGGAACCACCGCACACTCACATAAAAAATCAATGTTATCGACCCCCAGCACGGCAATCTCATCCGGTACCGAAATCCCCGCATTCGTACATACTTCCACCAGCGTCACCCCCAAATTGTCCTGCCCAGTAAACACCGCTAACGGACGCGGTAAATCCTTTATCTGATCCACCATCGACTGCACATGCATCTCCCAGTCCCGCATCACATCAATACTCGGCTGGTTGATAATATGGATCCCCTCCTCTGGAACATCCGCAGCCTTCAATGTCTCAATAAAGGCATCCTTACGCACCTGGTTGATCGCCACACTCTCCCACGAATAATAGGCAAAATTCCGATAACCTCGCTCTAAAAAGTGACGCGCTGCCCTCCTCCCAATCTGATCATTGTCCACCGTCACCCTCGGAATCGGTGTCGGTAACACATTCCGCGTGATGTCCACTTTAGGCATGTCTAAGGATAAAATAAAATCCCCCAAAGTTTCCCCATAACACGTGATCGCCCCATCCCCCTTCCACTTCGTCGGTACTGTTCTATCAGAAAATAAATACGGAGATAAATGCCAATTATGTTCAGCACAATACTGCGCTATCCCCCTGTATACCCGATGGTCATACCAATCAAATGCCACTAAAATACTCTTCGATGCTTTTGCGGCTGGCTTCTGGGTCTCCATACTCTTAATCTAACCATTGCCCCTCTGCCTAGCAAGATTCAATCCTGTCAATCGGGCGCATTTTCACTACCCGCATGATAAAAAAGCACTACTTTCTCCCCCTACACAGCTCCCAATCATCGTGCTAGTCTCATGGACTTCTATGCCTACTATGCCCAATTTCACCCAGCTCCTCACCACCCTCTGCATCGCTGCAAACCTCTCCTCAGCTAGCCATGCCACCCAAGCCACTGTCCATTTCAACTCCCAGGAGAAACTCTCCAGCCCATCAAAGCACAGGCTCCTCGGCAGTAACCTCGGACTTTGGTTCACCGATGCCGAAATCGAGAAACTCAACGCCAGCCAGTTCCTCAAACAATGGGCCCCAGCTACCATCCGATTCCCCGGTGGCTCGTGGTCAGATGAAATATACTGGAATGGCAATGGCGTGCGCTCCGGTGACCAATTCGATACCTCAAAACGAAACGGTGACTTCTGGCAAGTCGACTACTCAGACTGGAAACCCGGCTTCCGTATCAACCACGACCGAAGCCTCCACGAATTCCACGGCCACACCACCCTCCCCAAACTCCACCAGTTCGCAGTGGATAATAAACTCGAAGCTATCGTCACCGTCAACGCAGGTACCGGCACCCCAAAAATGGCCGCAGAATGGGTCCGCTGGGCCAATAAAAAAATGGGCTATAAGGTCAAATATTGGGAAGTCGGTAACGAACTCGAAGGTGAATGGGAAGCCGGACACATCCGCCCAGATGGCTCAAAAATGGATGCTAAAAAATACACCGCCATCTACCTCGAATTCGCCAAAGCCATGAAAGCTGTCGACCCCAACATCAAAGTTGGTGGTCCCACAAACTCTAACGATTCCATCGTTTTCACAGAGGAACTTATCAAACAAGCTGGTGAACACATCGATTTTGTCTCCTACCACACCTACTCAGTAGATGCCAAAATCACCGACACCGAAGCCATCTTCAAAGGGACAGAAAGAGTCAAACCCACCGTCGAGCTCATCCGATCATGGCTCAAAAAACACCAGCCAAATCGCGCCGACTCCATCGAAATAGGCATCACCGAGTGGCACCTCCAAGTGCATGAAAACCAAAACACTTGTAACCTCCTCAGCGGCCTTTGGAGTGCTCGGTTTATCGGTGAAATGTTCCGTGCCAATGTCGACTTCGCCAACCAATGGGACCTCTTCTCCACCGCGCATTCTGGTGGCCACGGGCTCTTCCAAAAAGGGGGACCACTCGTGCCTCGCGCCAGCTACTGGGCCATGTGGCTCTGGGGAAGCCAACTCGGTGACACCCTCATCACATCCTCAGTCACTGGTTCAAAACACCTCAAGTCATACGCCACTTTGCACAATGACAAACCCGCCATCCTTCTCATCAACCAATCTCCAACAGAATCTATCACCACCACTGTCAAACCACACGCCCCCCAGTGGAAATCTGGAGAAAGAGTCGAATTCTCCCACAGGAATTACCTATGGAACCCCTACGAGAAAAAGCCCGAATGGACACAGAAACCACTCAGCTCTGGCTTCGACACTGCCCGACCCATCACACTCCCCCCATTCTCAGCAACCGTCCTCCGCTTCGGTGAAAAAAGTATCCCAAAACCCTCTCCCCAACAAACACCCACGCCTGACATCTTCCTCCCAAAGTCACACCCTTCTGACCTCCCTCTCACCACAAAAGTATTCCTCAGAGACGGCGCCTCCCCCTACCTAGGAAAACCTACAACTCTCAAGGTCAGGCTTCACGGTCCAGCAACCCTCTCAGCCACATCTCTCCCAATGCAGATGCCCGTCAGTGACCTCACCATCACACCCACAGGTGCTGGCCCCGTCACCCTAACACTCACCTGCGCAGATCAATCCACACAACATACCTTCACCCTCAAGAAGGTGGCCCTCACACCCAAAGTCATCTGGAGCTTTGGAAACGATGCCGATGTCAAAGTCGCCACCGGAAACCTACCCACCCGCCGCAATGGTGAGGCCCGTCGCAATGAAGATGTCCTCGAAGTCACCATGCAAAACCTCCGCCCAACAAAAGGCAACGACCTCGCCGTCGAAATTAACCCACTCAAACTCCCCTTCCCCAAAAAGAAAATTGGCGGCATCTGCGCAAAAATAAAAGCCAGCCCAAACCTGCTCCAAGCCCCTAAAGGTGCAGCTATCCAAGTCGTGATCCAAAGCGAGGGTAACCACTGGATGGTGCTCAAAGAAATCCCCATCCATTCCCTCACTACTAATTGGTCGGACATCCATATCACTACCGAAAAACAACAAGAACTTGAAGCCATGGCCCTCAGCTACGCCCTCGTTTTCAAAATCAAATCCCCAAAACCTATCACCGGTAAACTCTTCATCGATGACCTCGGCTTTATCATCCGTAACTAAATCACCCATCCACATGCGCTCACTCATCCTTCTCGCCACCCTCTGCTCCACGCTCGCTGCAGCTCAAAAACCTAACATCCTCTTCGTCCTTATCGATGATATGGGTGCCGTCGACTACGCCGCTGCTGGAAGTAAACTCTATGACACCCCACACATCGACCAACTCGCTAAAGAGGGTGTCACCTTCAACCACGCCTATAGCTCACACCCCCGCTGCCTACCATCACGCTACTCCATCTTCTCCGGCCGCATCCCCGGACGCGATGGCGTCCCCGGCTTCCAAGACCGCAAAGCCTCCAAACACGCCCTCCCACTCGAACGCGTAACTTGGGGAGAAATCCTCCGAGATAACGGCTACTCCACTGGCTACATCGGAAAATGGCACCTCGGTAAAGATGGCGGTGAACCAGATAAACAAGGATTCACCGATAGTAGAATCGCCAATGCCGCTGGCGCCCCCCCTTCATACTTCTATCCCTACCACGTCGCCAGACAGGGTTCCTCAAAAGAACAATTCATGCTCATTGATGGTGAAAAGGATGAATACCTAACAGATAGACTCACCGCCGAGGCTCTCGACTTCATCGATAAAAATAAAGACCAGCCCTTCGCCCTCGTCCTCGCCCACTACGCTGTCCATACACCCATCGAAGCACCAGAAGCTGAAACCAAAGCCTACAAAAAGAAGCTTAAGTCGATGAACCTCCCAATCGGCACCGGCAGAAAAGACCAAGATATCGTCACCGTCGGAAATGGTTCAACAAAAACTCTCCAAAACCATCCCACATACGCCGCCATGGTCACCAGCGTCGATGCCAGCCTCGGCCAACTCCGTAGCAAACTCGCTGAGCTCAAACTCGACCAAAACACACTCATCATCTTTACCTCCGATCACGGCGGACTCTCCACTCGCTCAAAAGACAATAACCGTGAACTCGCCACCAGTAACCTCCCCTTCCGCTGCGGAAAAGGTTGGCTCTACGAGGGTGGCATTCGGGTCCCGCATATCGTCAGCTGGCCAGGAACTATCCAACCCGCCAACTCTAACACCCAAACACTCGGTGCCGACCACTACCCCACTATTCTAGAACTCACCGGCTGCAAACTCCCTGAAAACCTCGCAATTGATGGTATCAGCTATGCTCCAGCCCTGCGTGGCATCTCAACCACCCGCCCCCCCCTCTTCTTCCACTCACCACTAGGACGCCCCACACAAACGGGAGACCACCCCGCATCAGCCATCATCCAAAACCAGTGGAAACTCTTCGAACACCACATCTCAGGAAAACTCGAACTCTATGACCTCTCTAAAGACCCGGGCGAAACCACTAACCTAGCTGCTCAAGAACCCGAAAAACTCCAATCACTCCACGCTCTTCTCAAAGCCAACAAAGCAACCCTCGGCACCAAACAACGCTCACACTAATCACCTACCTAACCATTTTTTCTATGAAAGCATTTCTCCAAACGCTCCTTCTCACACTCACCAGCCTCGAACTATCACTCGCTGCTGAAAAACCTAACATCCTCTTCATTGCCGTTGATGACCTCAAGCCTGCCCTCAGCTGCTACGGTGACCCCATCGCCAAGACACCTAACTTCGATAGGCTCGCAAAACGAGGCGTCACCTTCACCAACAGCCACTGCAACCAAGCCGTCTGCGGCCCCTCCCGTGCTAGTCTCATGACCGGACTCCGCCCCGACCGAACCAAAGTCCACGACCTAAAAACAATCACACGCGAGGTCACCCCCTGGATTACCACTCTCCCCCAACAACTCAAACAACACGGCTACACCACCGCAGGCACAGGCAAAATCTATGACCCCCGTAGCGTCGATAAAAAGCTCGATGCCCCTTCCTGGTCACTCCCCTTCAGACTCCACAACCTAGACTACAACCCAAAATACCCCGAACCCGTCCTCGGAGCCTATCACGGTGCCCCACAACGCAAAGCCTTCGAAACCATGCAAGCCAATGGCCTAAAAGGTTATGGCCCAATGTATGCTGAACTCAAAAAACAAAAACTAAACTCCGTCACCGAATCCGAAAACGTCCCAGATGACGCCTACACGGATGGAGCCATCCGTAAACAAGGTATCCAGTTCATGCAGCAACTCGCTGCAAAAAAACAACCCTTCTTCCTCGCAGTCGGATTTAAAAAACCACACCTCCCCTTCATCGCTCCAAAAAAATATTGGGACATGTACGACCCCAAACAACTCCCCCTCGCAAGCTTCCAGCAATTTGCAAAAAATGCCCCCAAATTCGCCTACCATTCCTCACCAGAACTGCGCAGCTACGCTGGCCCACCCTCTTCAGGGCCCGTCCCAAATGACCAACAACGCCACCTCATCCACGGCTACTACGCCTGCGTCTCCTTTATCGATGCCCAACTCGGTCTCCTCCTCGATGAACTAGACCGCCTCAAACTTAGCGACAACACCATCGTTGTGCTCTGGGGTGACCACGGCTGGCACCTCGGTGACCACGGACTCTGGTGCAAACACACTAACTACGAACAATCCACACGCTCACCACTCATTATCGCTGGCCCAGGTATCCAAAAAAATAAACAATCAAACGCTCCAACAGAATTCGTCGATATCTTCCCCACACTCTGTGACCTCACTCACACTCCTGTCCCTAATAACCTCGATGGGGTCTCATTCCTTCCCATCTTGAATGGTTCAAAAGATGCTGTCCGAGAATTCGCTATGAGCCAATTCCCCCGTGGAAATGCCATGGGCTACGCCCTCCGTGACTCCCAATTCCGCTACATCGCCTGGCCTAAAAATACCACTGATGGCACCCCAGTCTCCGATGTCTCTAACCGAAAAGGTGAAGAGCTGTACGACTACGCCACAGACCCGCTCGAAACAAAAAATATCGCCAAAGAGGAAACCCAACGCGCACGCGTCAAAGCCTTCAGAGAGAAGCTCAACAAAACTCTCGCCGAGCAAGCCAAACGCATTGCCCTAGAACCAAAATCCTAACTCATCTTAACATGCTCTCATTGCGCTCAGCCTTCATCGCCCTCTTCGGCGCCTTCAACTTCTCTGCCTTAGCCACCGAAAAGCCTAACGTGCTCTTCATCGTGGTCGATGACCTCAAGCCTTACCTCGCCTGCTACGGTGACCCAGTTGCCATCACCCCAAATTTTGACCGACTAGCCAAACAAGGCACCCTCTTCACAAAAGCCTATTCTAACCAAGCTGTCTGCGGCCCCTCTCGCTGCAGTACCTTCACAAGCTTGCGCCCAGATCGGACACGCGTCCACGACCTTAAAACAGATTTCCTCGCCGAATCTCCATGGGTCGTCAGCCTCCCTGAACACCTCCGTAACCACGGCTACTCCACCGCAGGCTCCGGTAAACTCTTCCATGGAGGTAAGTCCGACAAGATCATGAACCAACGCGCCTGGCACGCGCTTGTCGATGAAGCCCAACTCCCCTTTAACCCCAATTACCCAAAACCTGCAAAACACTACCAAAACCCTAAAAGCCAAGCCGCCTATCAAGCCGCCCTCGCCAATGGGAAAAAAGGTTTCTTCGCTCTCACAAAAGCACTCAAAGACGCCAACGCTAACCCCTCAACAGAATGCCTTAATATCCCAGATGATGCCTACATCGATGGCGCTATCACTAAACAGTCCATCCAGTTCATTCATCAACTATCTAACTCAAGTAAACCCTTCTTCATTGCTGTGGGATTTAAAAAACCACACCTCGCATTCACCGCTCCCAAAAAATATTGGGACCTCTATGACCCAAACTCACTCAAACTAGCCACCTACCAAAAAGCCCCAAAAGGTGCCCCAAAGTATGCCGCACACACCTGGGGAGAGCTCAAAGCCTACTCGGACATCCAAGCCGACACTCCCGTCCCACCCAATAAACAACGCGAACTCATCCACGGCTACTACGCATGCGTCTCCTACATCGATGCACAAATCGGAAAACTCCTAGATACCCTAGAAGCCAAAAACCTCACACAAAACACACTGATTGTTCTCTGGAGTGATCACGGCTGGCACCTCGGCGACCATGGACTCTGGTGCAAACACTCAAACTATGAACAAGCCACACGCTCAGTCCTCATGTTCAGCGGCCCAGGGGTGAAAACCAACCAACAAATCCATAACCCAGTCGAGTTGATCGATATCTTCCCAACCGTCTGCGAACTCACTCAGACACCCCAACTCCCCAACCTAGATGGCATTTCATTAAGCCCTAGCCTCAATGACCCAAATCATCAATCACGTCGCTTCGCCATCAGCCAATACCCACGCCACATCACCATGGGGTACGCACTCCGTGATAACAACTATCGCTACGTCGCTTGGCTCAAAAACCCCAACCCCAAGACCCCACTCACTCAACTCGAAAATATCCGTGACGAAGAACTCTATAAATTGAGCTCAGACCCGCTCGAAACCACCAACCTCGCACTCCATGCCGAACAACAAGCCCGCATCACCTCCTTCCGTGACGCCCTCAATACCCACCTCAAACAACAAGCCTCACGCCCACAAACTCTCAAACCCTGACGCTTAATCACAACTCATGTGATTATATTCGACCAGCTCTGCCATTCCTCTCTCTCCCCCCTCGCCCTATACTGCTCCCTATCACCCTCACTCATCCGCACCTCAACGACTTCTATGACCACACGCCTTCTCAATCCCGCGCGCCTCATCACTCTGCTCCTCCTTCCCCTCACCTCTCTTGCCGAGGAAGTGAAGCGTCCTAACATCCTTTTTCTCATCACCGATGATCAATTCAAACACCACATGAATTGGATGCCCGAAGGTAAAGGTAAAAACCTCACACCACATACTGACGCCCTAGCTGCCTCATCCACCATCCTCGACCGCCAGTTTGTCACCTCTCCCGTCTGCACCCCCAGTCGCTTCGCATCACTCACCGGCCTCTACCCCAGCCGCTCAAAAGCCTCTGACTTCCTCGACCGACAAAAGGAATTAGACGGACAAGCCTCAGTCGAATGGAACACCTTCATCACCAAGGGCATGCCAAGCCTTCCCAAAATGCTGCGTGACTCAGGCTACCGCACAGGCATCGTTGGTAAAAATCACGTCGTCGAAGTCCCCGATATGGAAAAACCTGAGTGGCTCGCAAAAGCGGACGACCCAGACATGCTCGCCCTCCTCAAACGTAACGGCCAAAAACAACGCGCCGCCCTCCAGGAAGCCGGCTTCGATTACTCAGAAAGTCTCTACTACGATAACCCTGACTTCATCGGAGTCAAAGCTCTCGCCTCCCATAACCTCGATTGGATCGCTCAAGGAGCACTCGACTTCCTCCAAAAAAAGGATGAACGCCCATTCTTCCTCTACTGCGCTGTCACTATCCCACACGGCCCCGGAGAAGCTTCACGATCCTGGAATGCCGACCCCCGCATCACTGCCGAAGGACTCCTCGATCAGCCCCTCAACATCATGCCAGCACGCAACACCATCCCAAAACGCCTACGCCAAGCTGGCCTCAAAGACAATGCCCGCGCAAACCTCCTCTGGCTAGATGACATGGTCGGCGCCCTCGTCAAACAACTCAGAGACTCAGGTGAACTCAACAATACCATCATCCTTTACTTCAATGACCACGGCCAAAAAGCGAAAGGCACTATCTACAACGGCGGCGTGCACTCCGAGGCCTTTATCAAACGCCCCGGTGGCTTTCCCGTAGGACCCCGTACTGACATTCCCGTCTCAAATATCGATTTCACACCGACATTGTTAGAATGCGCTGGCGTCTCCTACACCCCCTCTCAATTTGACGGAAAATCCTTCCTCCCCATGCTCGAAGCTAAAGAAAAACAAGTTCACGATGCCCTCTACTTCGAACTCGGGTTCGTCCGTGGCATCATCAAGGACAACCTAAAATACATCGCACTTCGCTACCCCCAATCCGCAGAAAATATGCCACTCGCTAAACGCAAACGCATCCTCGAACGCTTCAATAAAAACCAACAACGCCGTGGCCGACCCGTCTATACCGATGACCCCATGGCCCCATTCAGCCACGTCCAACTCATCCCCGGTGGTGGAGACGCCGAACACAAATCCCTCACCCTCTACCCAGCCTTCTATGACAATGACCAACTCTACGATCTATCAAAAGATCCTAACGAGCAAGTCAACCTCGTCAATGACCCAGAGTACGCAGCCCAATACAAAGACCTCAAAGACTCCCTGCGCTCACACCTTGCACAAATGCCCGGAACCTTCGGCGAACTAAAACCCACTAAGTAAGCCCCCACTTTTACCTCACCCACCCACTCGCCCCACCGCGAGTCACTGGCACCACTGCGCCCACTTAATCACACCCTAGCTATAAAATATTATGCAATTTGGACACTTCGATGACGCATCACGCGAATATGTAATCACCCGACCAGATACCCCAAAACCATGGATTAACTACCTCGGATCAGAATCCTTCTTCGGTCTCATCTCTAACACCGGCGGTGGATATGCCTTCTACCGAGATGCCAAACTCCGCAGACTCACACGCTACCGATATAACAACATCCCCCTCGACTCAAATGGACGCTACTTCTTCCTCAGAAATGAAAATGGGGAATTCTGGTCCACCACCTGGCAACCAGTCCGCAAAGACCTCGACCACTACGAATGCAGACACGGACTCGGCTACACCAAAATCAATGCCGAATACGACAATATCCAGTCAGAGGTCACCTATACTGTACCTCTCGGCGAAACACTCGAACTCCATCGCCTCCTCCTGCGTAACCCTGGCAAACAAACCCGTAAAATTACCCTCTTATCATTCGTTGAGTTCTGCCTCTGGGATGCCAGTGAAGACGATAGAAACTTCCAACGAAACCTCAGTATCGGGGAAGTCGAGGTCGAAGACTCAACCATTTACCACAAAACTGAATACCGCGAACGCAGAAACCACTACGCCTACTACAGCGTCAATCGCCCCATCAACCACTTCACCACCGACCGCGAAAGCTTCACAGGCACCTACGGCTCACTCGAAGCACCAGAAGCTCTCATCAAAGGTCAACTCGGTGATCAGATCGCTTCCGGTTGGTCCCCAGTTGCCTCTCACCAAATCGAACTCACTCTCGAACCCGGTGCCGAAGAATCCCTCATCTTTGTCCTCGGCTACGCCGAAAACCCCAAAGACCAAAAATGGGATGCCAATGGCAACCTCAACAAGTCCCAAGCAAAAACCGCCATCGAACGCTTCGCTACCGACGCCGCCCTTGAAAAAGCTCTCGCCGTCCAGTCCGCTTCATGGGACGCCATACTCGCCCCCTTCCAACTCAATAGTAACGACGATAAACTCGACCGTATGGTCAACATCTGGAACCCATACCAGTGTATGGTCACTTTCAATATGTCACGCTCCGCATCCTACTACGAGTCTGGCGTCGGCCGTGGAATGGGCTTCCGTGACTCGAATCAAGACCTCTTGGGCTTCGTCCACCAAGTGCCTGCACGCGCACGCCAACGCATCCTAGATATCGCAGCCACGCAGCTCCGCGATGGCGGCGCCTTCCACCAGTACCAGCCCCTAACCAAACGCGGCAATGCCGATATCGGCGGCGATTTCAATGATGACCCACTCTGGCTCATCCTCGGAGTCGGCGGCTACCTCCGTGAAACAGGTGACTTCTCTATCCTCAACGAATCCGTAGATTTCGAGAACGATTCCACTCTCGCCTCCCCGTTGTTAGAGCACCTCGATCGCTCATTCCAATTCACCCTCAACAACCTCGGCCCACACGGACTCCCCCTCATCGGCCGCGCCGATTGGAATGACTGCCTCAACCTCAATTGCTTCTCTGAAGAACCTGGCGAGTCATTCCAAACCACCGCAAACCAGGAAGGAAAAACAGCAGAGTCACTCATGATCGCCGGCCTCTTCGTCTATGCCGCAAAAGAATATGCCTCCCTCCTCCAATACCTTGGCTACGATGACAAATCTAACACCGTCCTCAACGCTGCTGAAGATATGATCAAAACCATCGATGCACATGGCCGTGAACCCGAGTGGTTCCTCCGCGCCTACGACTACTTCGGCGAAAAAGTCGGTAGCCCTGAATCAAAAGACGGCCAAATCTATATTGAATCACAAGGCTGGTGCGTCATGGCCGGCTGCGGCCACCATGATGGATTCGCCCAAAAAGCGCTCAACTCCGTTTCCCAAAGACTCGGGACTGACCACGGACTCGTCCTCCAAGACCCGCCCCACGCTGAATACCAACTCAACCTCGGGGAAGTCACCTCCTACCCACCGGGCTATAAAGAAAATGGCGGTATCTTCTGCCATAATAACCCCTGGATCATGATCGCAGAAACCATGCTCGGAAATGCCGATAAAGCATACGATTACTACAAACGTATCGCCCCTGCGTTCCGAGAAAGTATCTCAGAAATCCACGGCCAAGAACCCTACGTCTACGCCCAAATGATCGCAGGTAAAGCTGCCCCCCGTCACGGTGAAGCTAAAAACTCTTGGCTCACAGGCACTGCCGCCTGGAACTATGTCGCAGTCACCCAACACATTCTTGGAATCCGACCAGGATTCGCCGGACTCATCATCGAACCTTGCATCCCCAAAGAACTAGACACTCTAAACATCACACGCTCATTCCGTGACTGCGAATACCATATCACCATTCGCCCTAGGCAGTCAGATGAAGCAGCCGGAATCATTGTCAATGGAGTCCGATCTCAATCTAACGAAATCCCACCACAACCACGATCTACAATCGTTGTAGAAGCACTCTACTGAGACAAGCATTAGAGAAACCTAACAAAATCTAACTTATTTAAACACCTTCACCACAATACACACGTGTCCGAGCGTGAGACTGCCTCTAACTCTCACACTCCTACACATAAAAAGCCCCCTGCGTTGCTCTCTGCAGGGGGCTTTTTCGTGATCTATTTACAGCACTAGGAGTCAGACCCTTGTGCCGAAACCAAGGCATTCGCCTTCTCGACACTGCTTTGATCAAGCTGCTCTATCTTCACCTTGATTTCTTTGCCTCTTGCATTCTTGAACACAAATGTCTCGCTGTTCTCAATCCGCAATAACTTCGCGTTGATAGTCGAGCCTTTCGCAGACTTCCAATCCGTCATCTCAGGGTTGAGAATTTTCACGACTCCCGGATCCTCCTCAGATTCTACATCAACCTCCAAGCCCGACACCTTCAAGGCCCCTTGCTTCTTCAGCTCTCGAATCTCCTTCTTCGCATCGCGAAATAAACGTGAATACTCCCCGTACTTCATATCTGTATAGCTAAAAGACTCAACCACCTGTGTAGTGTCGGGAGTCGTAATAAGCATCTTGGGTACGTAATTTACATTAATCTCCTTGAAAGCTTGCTTCAAATGCTTTGGAAGAACCTTCATATCATAGCCATTGTTGGCATCCACAAAAACGGTCACGCCCCAACTCTTCACTGCATCCATGGCTGCCAAACTGACAGTCCCACTGCAGGTCGCTCATTTTGGCCGTAACTTAATGTCAGAATACATAAAACATAGCGGCTTTTCATCTTCCGCCGCTACCCTGCGAGCCTCATCAAGGTCATCTATCCGATAGACCTTCTTGTGCAATTCTAACGCCTGACACACGATGGAACTCACTAACATTGTAAATACTACAAGTAATTTCATCACACGTATTCATAATGATTTTGTACAATCATCGCAATCTAAAAATAATCCACACTCAACCCCGCACTTAGCACGCTACCGTACATACCAAACAGCAGCGTGCCAAATGCAGGCCTCGCCCATACAAATTGACTGGGCTACTACCCTTTGTATTTCAGGGTTTGGGAAAATCACTCTTCAGCAATGCTACAGCTACTCTTGCCATGGAAACAACAAGTAGTAACCCAGTCAGAAGTAGAGGTAACTCCCAGCAATATCCTGACACCATTATTGCTTACCACTCCCCGAAACTATAGGATAAAGAGCCTTCGCAAAAAGGGCTGCTCCCTTGATCCCAAAATGCACCGGATCCTCCACTCGATCCTCACGCAAATTCTTTTCCGAACTGATCCTCTCTCCAGCCACATAATGCAAATGCTGATCACCACCTTCACGCAACTCAGCCACAAGCTTTTCTAATCCCTCCCTGTACGCATCCGTCTTATAGTCCGTCTTTTTCGACTGCGTATTCTTCGTGTAGGTCATACCAATACAATACACCTCAGCTTCCGGATGGTGCTTTCTAAGCTCTGCCAACCACCCTCGGTATGCCTCAGTATACTGAGCCGGACTCTTACCCTCAAAACACCAGTCGTTATAACCCACCAAGTGCGTGATGACATCTATGCGCTCCCAATCCCCCAGCTGCCTCGCCACAGGAATCGATACCTTCCCACCACCCACTGCCAAATTATAATAATCATAACCTAACATCTTAGCTAACAAGTACCCATAAGTCTGATAACTCGCCGAGCCCTGACCCACTCCATGTGTGATAGAATCACCACATGCCACATACACACTCTTAGGCTTCTCAACCCCACGAAAACTCGCTCCCTCATCAATCTCTATCCCTAACAATTGTGGGTTCGATAAACTTGGTAACACCACCTCAAACTGGCGTAGACCCGCACCTCCATCCCCCACACTAAAGCTACAGTCCACACCGTCCTTAGGCTTAAAATCGTAAGATTTGAACCACTCCCCATTCACAAAGACCCCAAACTGTGAACCGCGATTCACTTCTCCTTCCTGAACCCGAAACCTCAACTTCACAGACGCGCTGTCCGTCTCAAATCCAATGCGCACCCCCGTCGTCGTCTGTCCTTTCTGCCAATTAAATCCCATCTCCTTTGCCGGCAGTGAAGCAATGCTCTTAGCAAATCTCGAGAAACGCATAGCAGCCTCCCCCCTCTCAACATAGCGGCACCCCATCACCGTAATTCTAGGGTCCTTAGGCTTGATACTCTGCTGTGCACTCACAGATCCACAAACCAGCATCACTCCCAAAATCCATCCATAATAGTTCATCCCCACATCCTACCACAGCCACCGCATCCATTGTCACACTTCGAAATAGATCCAAAAGAACCAACGACTTGTGATTCTGAGAACCTCATCTCACTTTGGGCGCATTTGCACAGATCCGCTGGAAACATTCGACCTGCCATTCCCTTGCTGCTGACCCCACCCAATGCTCGAATGAAGAAAATAGATCACCACAAACACAACGCACACTATGAGTAAAAACTACGGCTATTTCGATGACGCAAAACGAGAGTACATTATCACTGACCCCATGACCCCCACCAAGTGGACCAACTATGTGGGTACAATCGACTTCGGTGGTATCGTAGATAATACCGGCGGCGCACTCCTCTGCGCTGGGGACCCTAGCCTCAACCGCATCAACAAATACATCCCCCAACAACTCGATACCGACTTCAAAGGTGCCACCCTCTACTTGCGTGTCAAACACTCTAACGGATACTCACTCTACTCCCCATTTTTCACGCCCTGCCTCACCCCACTCGATAGCTACGCCTGCCATGTCGGACTCTCCTACCAACGCATTGTCTCAGAATGTGCAGGCTTAAAAATTGAGGCCACCATCTTCGTCCCCACCGAATCAAAAGTTGAAGTGCGCGACATCACCGTCACCAACCAATCCAACCAGCCTCTCGAGGTCGACCTCATCCCCGTCGTCGAATACAGCCACTTCGAAGCGCTGAAACAATTCACCAATGCCGACTGGGTTCCCCAAACAATGATGAGTGAAGCCATCAATGACACTCCTGACACACTCACCTTGCTGCAGTACCCATTCATGCGCCGAGATGGCCTCGTCAACTTCCTCACCTCCGACCGCCCCGTAGATTCCTTTGAGTCAGACCGTAAAAACTTCCTCGGCGTCACCGGAACTTGGGCCGCCCCACAAGCACTTACCCTAGACTCCCTCTCAAACTATGAAGCCCGTCGCGGCGATAATATCGGCTCACTCCTCATCAAACTCGGTTCCATCACCCCTCAACAATCCAAACGCACCATCGTCCTAACAGGTCAAGCAAGCCGAGACACATACGCCGAACTCATCCACCAATTCCGTGACCACAATGCCGTCGATGCAGCCTTCGCTGGACAAGCAAAATACTGGGACGACTACCTCTCATCCTACCAATGCGAAACTCCTGATGCCAACTTCGATGCCATGATCAATGTGCACAACCCACGTCAGTGCCAAACCACATTCAATTGGTCTCGCTACCTCTCACTCTACCAACTCGGCCTCGGTGCACGTGGACTTGGCTTCCGCGATTCCTCCCAAGACTCCATGGGCGTGCTCGCTTCCATCCCAGCCAAAGCCAAAGAGCTACAAAAAAAGCTCCTCAGTATCCAAAAGCCAGACGGCTCAGCCATGCACCAGTTCTACCCAGCAACGATGGAAGCTAACGAAGGTGACTCACGTGAAGAAGGTGAAAAACTTACTTATGGAGATGACCACCTCTGGATTATCCTCGCCGTCACAGCATATATCCGAGAAACCGGTGACTACGACTACCTCAATGAATCTATCACCTTCTACGACAAAAACCTCCCGCTCGACCAACGCGAGGCAGCACCAGTCATCGACCACCTCGAACGAGGCCTCCACTATACCAAACACAACTGCGGCAAACATGGTATCCCCTTGCTCGGATTCGCCGACTGGAATGATACCGTCAACCTCCCAGGTGACGCCGAAAGCTTCATGGTTGCCTCACTCTACGGTGCAGCATTGTTAGAAGTCATCGAGCTCTTCGACTACCTCGGAAATGAAGCAAAAGTGGCCCAATACCAAGCTGACCACGCAGACATGAAAAAGGTCTTTAACGACCAAGGCTGGGACGGGGAATGGTACCGACGCTACTACACCGCCGATGGCGCACCCATCGGCTCAAAGTCTAACTCACACGGCAAAATCTACACCAATGGCCAATCCTGGCCCGTCATCGCCGGCTTTGCAGGTGAAGAACGTGCCCAAATCGCACTCGATGCCGTCGAAGAAAACCTCAATACCAAATTCGGTATCAAACTCAGTACCCCAGGCTATGATGGCTATGACCCTAACCTAGGTGGAGTCTCCACCTACCCACCAGGTGCAAAGGAAAATGGCGGGATCTTCCTCCACTCCAATCCCTGGATCATGATTGCCAATACCATGGTCGGCAACGGCGACCGCGCATACAAATACTTCTGCCAAATCAACCCCGCTGCCCGTAACAAGGACCTCGACACCTACGAAGTCGAACCCTATTGCTTCGCCCAAAACGTGCTGGGCGACGAACACCCACAATTCGGACTCGGACGAAATTCTTGGCTCTCAGGGACCTCATCGTGGACCTACCAAGCAGCCACTCAGTACATCCTCGGCGTCAAACCCAGCCACCACGGCCTCCAAATCCAACCCTGTATCCCACGTGATTGGAAAGGATTCACTGTCCGTCGCAGCTTCAGAGGTGCCAACTATGCCATCAAAATCACCAACCAAAACAGCAGTGACCAAACCGTCAGCCACCTCACCGTCAATGGCGAAATTATCCCAGGCAATACCATCCCCATCGCCCAACCCGGAACCCAAAACACTATCGAAGTTACCCTAGGTGCCGCCTGCCCAGAGCACGCCGTCGCCTAAGACCATTCTCATCCAACTTTTCTGGTAGCAATCAAGCCAAGTCGCTCACCCCGTGAGTGGCTTGGCTTTTCCCGTTTAAACCATAACAAACTCATAACCAACCCACTACAAGAACACATAAAACACATCCACGCTCCAAACGGTGGATCTGATTTATTATTGAGTGTACAATGTAAATGCAGCATAATGTACGCTAATCCACAATTCTCATGATATAACTAACATCCGCGATCCATTGTCATCCCCCCAAAAAACCGCATTATCAATGATGCACAACATTCATCAGGAGCATGAAACAAAGTAAACCCACCCCACATCCCTCTGCCCATCCACGCGGCTTCGCCCTCATCGCCAGCCTCTCCATCATGGTACTTCTTATCATGGTCACCGTCGGCATGCTCACCCTGTCCAAACAAGAGAGCCGAAGCTCCGAAGAAGAAAAAGCCATGATGGTCGCCAGAGCTAATGCACGTCTCGCTCTCATGCTCGCTCTCGCCCAAATCCAAGAAGCCGTCGGCCCCGATCAACGCACTACCGCCACAGCTGGCATTCTCGATGATAATCCCTTCACCGAAGAAATCGACGGTATCAATAACCCGCACTTCCTCGGCGTCTGGCGCACCGACGGACTCGAATACGCTGGTATCAATGCCGGTATCTTTGTCGACCAAAATGGTCGCCTCTTCGATAAACGTGTCCAAGATGATAAAACCCCTGGCCCTCAGTGCCTCGAATGGCTCGTCAGTGGTGATGTCTCTAACGTCCGCGACCCACTTCCCGGAAATGAAGGAACCGACTTCCTCACCATCGCCAGAGACCCTGAAACCACGGATGGGACCAATGACGTCAAAGTCCCTCTCGTCTCCATCGAATCAAGTAGCCTTCATCAAGGAAGCTACGCCTACTGGGTCGCTGACGAAAACCTCAAAGCCAAAATCAACCTACCCGACCCTAATAAGGACAAAAACCCCAATTGGTCAGATCCAGGAGATGGTGGCTTCGCAAAACTCTTCGCCCCAGCTAGTAACAATATGAGCGAACGTTGGACCGATCACAACGAACTCACTGAGGAACAAAACCACAAGATCCTCTCCAACGAAAGTGTCGAACTAGCTCTCAGTGAAGTTGGCTCCGGTACCACTTTCCACGACTTCACCACCCATTCATACTCTCTCTTTACCAACCTACGCGATGGCGGCCTCCAACAAGACCTCACCGCATACCTTGAGAGCTCCAGTTCACTACCCGCCCTTGGCCCCAACCGTCCCGGAATCAACGATAGTGACCCGATTATCAATAAAATTAGCCAACGCGAAACGGTCTCACCGCGCTTCAGCGCCCTCAAATCTTGGTACCAACTCTCAGATGCCGTTTCTGGCCCCCTCGGCAACCGATCAATCGAACCTCAATTCCCCGATATGGTAGGTAACCGAGTGGCCCTAGCTAGCGTCTCCAAACAACAAATCACTCCGGTGATGACCGAGGCCATGCTCTACATGCGCCACACATTCAATAACCGCCAACCCATCCTCCTCTATTACCCCCGCGTCGTCCTCTGGAATCCCTACAACGTCAAACTTCAGTCCAAAGGATACTTTGTCTATTTCCATTCCGATAAAAATACCCAAATGGATATCCGCTACCAAGGTGACCAACAGGGTGACCCTTTTCTTTCCGCAGATGCTGATATCAATTTCAATTTTACCTCTAACTGGGAACGCCGACCAATCTTTTACCTCGAACCCACAGAACTCCAGCCCGGCGAGGCCCTCGTCTTTACCACTAAATCCGCAGCCTCCATGCTTGGTGGCAAAGCTAGAAAGCTCAATTACGAGGGCTCAGACCTTCGCGGCAACGTCCTTTCCGCCCGAGAGGATCCAGCAGACAAATACTGCTTCTACTCGGGCCTACACCTGCGCCTCCCAGGAATTGCTGATTGGCAGTTCGAAGCCTCGCTGCCATCTAACACCAACATGGACACTATCTCCTACAGCCACCCTGAGGAGCTCACTTGGCATGGAAGCAGTGAAACCCAGTCCATCGTCCTCTACGCAGACAATGCCTCCAGCCCCGTAGGCTACCGTGACCTGCCATCTGGTGATGTCCCAGAAATCAGCGCCATGCGCTTCGATAACTATAGCCGTGATAACAACGGCCGTTGGGGACCGAGCTATACCCCTACTCCCCAATACACTCGTATTTCTGACGCTCTAGCAGCAGGCCCAGATACCATCACCCATTTCGGTGGGAGAATGCGCTGGTTCGATCCAGATTACTCCAACAAAGTTTTCGGAGAGGCTCTCAGAGAACCTTGGTACAATGCACCAATGGCCTTCGGCAATGTCCGTAGCCCGAACCACTTCCGCTGGCTCCGTGATAACATGTACGGACAACGATACAGCGATATCAACACTGGAACCGGGGGAGCCAGATCTCATTTATATTCATATGGAATGATTGCCCAAACACGTCAAGCTACTGGGTGGTTAGATCCTGCCGTGCTACCCACACTCTCTTCCTCTCTTCGTTACCGAACCGCAGTCTTCCAATCCGCAGACACTGCTAACGCTTTCCGCACCTACCCAATGTTTGAAATCCCAAACAAGGAAGTCGGACTTTTTTCTCTCGCTGGTCTCACCCACGCTCAGGTCTCGCGTTACTGGTGGCAGCCTACCTACCCCATCGCCAACTCATTGGCACCTAACAATGTCCCCCTCCACACCACCGCTCTCGATAATGCCAACAACCAAGAATCCAAAGAAAAATCAGAGACCCTCTCCACCCTTATCTTAGGACATAATGACCCAATCACTCAACTCAGCCAAACCAGTGGAAACCCTCTCACCACTGACCTTTCCTTCGAGCTCAACTACTCCCTCTGGGATCGCTTCTTCCTATCAGGGCTCTCATATAGCCAAGGCTCTGGCGGGTGGAACAATGGCACTTGGCCAGACGAAGAACCATTGCCAAACCCTCGCCTCATACTTAATCCTTACAACTCAAAAAGTGGTGAGTTCGCCGAGACAGCAGACTTCAATAAAGCGGCATCCAGCCTCCTCATTAATGGTGGGTTCAATGTCAACTCCATCAGTGTGAAAGCCTGGGAAGCAACCCTCAAGTCCTTCAGAGACATCACACTCAAAACCCGAGACGGCAAAGAAGAACATACCTCGTATATCTTTAGCAGATTCCTCGTCCCAGAAACTACTGGCCCATCCAACGAACCTCGCCTCTTCAATAATACCTACCAAGAAGATGGTCTCTGGAATGGATATCGCTCCCTAACTGATGAACAAATCACCACTCTTGCTGAAAATATTGTTAGGGAGAATAAGCGACGCGGACCCTACCTCACAATGGCTGATTTCATAAACAGACGCCTCAGTGATAAGAGCGATGAAACACAAATTGCGCGTTCCAGCGCACTCCAAACAGCCATTGATAATAGCCCTATCAATGCCCGCTTAGATAACAAGCCCGACACCACTTACAATATGCCAAAGGCCAGCACTGCAGATAGTGGAGCCTATGTATACGGCGCTGAATATTGGGGCGGGCATAGCCGTACCCCAAAAAACCAAACCTATGAAACATTCAATACCCGCGACTCAGAGAACAATACACGCTCTAAAGCGACTGGTGCTCCCGGATATCTCATGGCTTCAGATATTCTCCAACAGATCGGCTCATTCATAACAGCCCGCTCCGACACCTTTGTCATCAGAGCCTATGGTGACGCCAGAGACGCCAACGGGAACATCATCAGCCATGCCTACTGTGAAGCTGTCATCCAACGTACCACCACCCCCATTGAGCCCGATCCCGCTACCGGAAATCTAGACCCCATCCCACCTGAAAAAGATAAACCGCACTTCGGTAGAAAATGCGAAATTGTTGCCTTCCGTTGGCTCAAGAACGACGAAATCTAACCCACCCCCAGTATGCAGCTCACACATAAATTTCTCGCTTTTGCTCTCACATGCGTCGCCATCTCAGCATGCCTCCAGACGCAAGCCATCGCACAGAATAACCCAGAACAACAGGCCAAGGAAGAAGTCCGCAAAATCTCTCTCCAAATCGCCCCTATCGGCCCAGTCCGATTAGCCCAGTTCGGTAGAGTCAAAAAAGCCCCAGCCCCCCCTAAGCCCGACACTCAAAAACTCACACCAGAACAAATCGCTCTCATGAATAAACCTCAGGACTCAGCGTCCACTGGCCAAGAGAGTGAAAAAATTGATTCTGCAAAAGCTGCCGGAGGAAGCACCGACTTCTCCGTCATCCTCGCCCCAGAAGACGAAAGGCCTCCAAATCGACTCTTTGTAAAAAACGCTGAAAATGGATTCCAACAAATCATCTGCACACTCAACTCAGTCTCCGCGCCAGTAGAAATCCCAATCAAAGGTGAATCCCTCAGCCTCTTTACCCAAACCCCAGCCAAAAAGGCTGGTGAAAAACCTACTTACACAAAATTCGCCGACTTCAAACTACCAGCCGGCGATCGTTCCGTCCTAGTCACCATCACCAAACCACTTAAAACAAAAAAGTGGAAAGACCCCATCGTCTCAGCTCACGACCTCACCCAACTCGCCCCTGGCTCCATTACCATCATTAATACCAGTGCAGAACAGTTGATCTCATGCAAAATTAATGACCAACAAAAACAACTCGGTAAACGACGTGGACGAATCAGCTTCAATGGTGAATCTAACAGGAAGGTCGCCAGAGTCGCCCTCTTCAGCCAATTCGGCCAACGAGACGAAGACACCAATGCCTTAATCCCATTTCATGATGGCTTCTACCCACTCAAAGAAAATAGAAAAACCCTCTTCCTCATCTACTCTGTCACCAAAAAAGAATCCCCTAAAGGTGCAAAGTTTATTCGTACCAGCATCGAAATCTAAACCAACTCACCTCGCGTGACATAGCGTAAGATCTCGACTACTTGACTCACTTCCGATGCCACTGCACATGCGGCGGCATCGATTTCTTTTAAAGCGTGTTGGTACTCTTCCGGGTGCACAATGATTAACGGCTTACCGAGTGCTGACGCCATACCCGCATCATATGCAGCATTCCACTGGCGGTACTTGTCTCCAAACTTGACCACAACGACGTCCGCCTTCTCTATCATCGGCCGAGTACGTATCGCATTGACTCCAGCCCCTTTCCTGTCGTGCCAAAACGGCTGCTCCTCAGCTCCGAGAATGTGTCCCCCACACGCATCACTCGCTGCGTGATCTGTCACAGGTGAAAAAAAGCGTACCGCCAAGCCCTCCCGATCTGCAGCTTCCTTAAGCTCTTCTCTCCAGTTCGTGTGAATCTCTCCTGCTAGATAGACGTTCCAGTGCATCATGTCGCCCCATCATTGCCTCTATTTCGGCACCGTCGAGAACTTTAAACCCTCAACCTCCCGAATGTCCCCATTCTCACCCACCGAGATCGGATAAAATGCAAAGCACCACTTGTACGCGCGCCCAGCCTTCACCAACACCTCATTCCATCCCTCCTTCAGCTGAATCTTAGATGGTTCCCTCGCACTGTAGATCTCATTGGTCAATGCATACTCCATCCCCACCTTCTTACTCTTCCACTCGGGGGGAGCCACTCGCTCACCATTGATCCATAGATTACACGCAGGATTACCATCCCAGTCGCCCGCCTGAGGAATCCGCTCCCCACGCTTGTAACCAGATGCCGCTATCGTGTTGAAGTCAATCCATGCATCTACAACTTGATCCTTCGGGCTATAAATATAACTGAGCGCCCAAACAATGTCCTTCCCCTTCGGAAATTCCTTCAAATGACTCGGAAATTTGAAGAAGTGCCTCAGGTGAATGACTGCCCCATTCTTCGTATCTCCCCAAGTATACGCACCATAGCTCTCACCCACCTTCCCCTTTTCCAAATCTTCCACTTCACCATCTGCCACCGGACCTAATAATTGCCACTCCACCTCATGTGTGCGTAATGCCAAAAATGGCAGTCCACTCATAAACCTATCACGTTGCTCTAACAATCTTTCCTCAAAGTTCACATAGGAGGCAAATGCCTCAGTGCCACGCGCTGGCAGCTTACACCAATACTCAGGCTGGTCCTTCTCTACTCCCTTCCAAACAGCCTCAGAGTAAGCCACGATTGCCGAGAGCACAGGAGCATTCAACAATGCCTGTTTCTCATCATCCACCTTCGTGTCCGGCCAATAACACAAAATACCTCCTAAGTTCGTCTCATCACCGTGTGGCACACGACAAGGTTGTTGGAAATGCAAACGCGTCGCAAAATTCAAGGCCTGCAGGTAATTGAGATAGTTAGCCCTCGAGTCAATATGACGCAACTCTGGCAGCGGTTTGGAGCTCGCCCAAGTTTGCTGAATCTGCTTCGTATCACCCTTTATATGCATGCCATGAACCCACCCCACCACATCACGTCCATTCTTCTGAATCACAGCATGAAGTGCTGGTAAATAATCCGCACCCACTCGCTCGGCTGGACGTGATGCCTCATCCGTGCCCACATGAATATAAGGCATTTTTTCCTTTGGCACTAAACTGCACAGCTCATCAAACAACTTCACCATCGCTTCTTTGGCTCTCGGATCTTTCATTGTAGGAATCCCTAACGCCTTGCGGAATGCGTCACTGTGCCCAGGGCTGTTGAACTCCGGAATTACCGTCATTCCTCGTGCCCAACAATAATCTACCAAATCAACAAATTCCTCTTGTGTGTAGTACTTCCCTGGCTTGCGCGTGAAGGTATCTATCCGCTGTAACTCCGGAAACACCTTACTTTCTAATCGCCATCCGTGATACTCAGTCACATGAAAATGAAAGGTGTTCAGCTTATAACGTGCCGCAAGATCAATCTGCATCTTCAGCTGCTCAATAGTCTGAAAGTTCCTTCCTACGTCCTGCATAAACCCACGAATTCTAAAAGCTGGATAGTCCCTAATCTCACACACAGCCACCGTCGTTTTCCCCTCCTTACGCACCATCAATTGACGCAAGGTCTGCAGCCCATAATTCAATCCCTCCACGGCATTTGCCGTGATCACCACGCCCCGCTTCTCTACAACAATAGAATAAGCTTCCTTCTCCTGACCTTCCCACTGCTGCGGTACTGCTACCCTCCCTAACCTTAGCACTAACTTCAACTCTGCCTCAGACTCTACCCTCACAGCATGCGCAGCCAGCAAAGCTTCAATCTCTATCCCTACCTGATCCATCCTCGCATTCTCCAGATTAGGTAAAACCAAATTCACATTACTCAACTCAATCGCTTTGCCCGCCCACTCTACCTCTTGAGGTAGAGGTAACAAACTCGGCTTCTCTGGGTTCAACTTCTCTACGCCTGCCCAGCTCGACTTCAGCCCCCCTAGTAAAAATAGTACAAACCAAAGTAATCGTAAATTTAACATCGTTTTCATCATGTATTGAAGACAACCATACTACCACTACTCCCCCCTCTCTTCCATGCTTCAGCTGGTCCTCAACATCAACCAGTACACAAAAAAAGGGCAGCCCTCTCAGGCTACCCTCCCAACACATTAGTACAAAAATAATTACTTCACCTGTGCATGGGTACTCAGGATAGAAACCCCATTGCTATCTTCCCCGAGCGCAGGATTGTAGAAGTGCACGTAGCTCACTCCATTCGGTGTCGCATGCTGACAGGGGATCTTGATCGTCGTCTTGCGACCATCCAGTGACAAGCTTGCCTCACCCTTCTCTCCTACCTGCTTCCAAGTGATCGCAAGCTCGTGGGTTTTGCCTGGTGTCAGCAACTTCTTGCCTGACGCGGTCTTGCCATCTGCGTCGATCTTCAACACATAGTTGGCAAACTGGTCCACGCTGTGGTCAGTCGCATTGAACCATCGATCACAGAGCGCAATCTGCAATCCTGCCCCACCCTTCTCCAAGCGCACCTTCGTCGTGAGACGCCCCGTGTCACCCGCTGGGAAGTTCCAAGTCGCTCCCTGGTTTTGATTCGTCAAACTAGGATCGTTGACGCGCAACAATCGCAAAGCCCCATCCTGCACCTGCGCGCCTGGCGTGCGGTTATACGCACAATGACCCACGTACTTGCCAATGTACTGGTGCGTCGTCCAGTCCTTCAGCCCATCCTTCGCAATGACTGAGCTACGCTCCTTCTCATAGAGCCAACGCACATCCATGATCACCAATCGACGATGCATCGCATGCTGACCACAGGTCAGCAACACGCGGTTCGCATCTAACTGAAGCACTTCAGCCTGATGCTTGCCGCGATCTTGATGCCCTTTATAGGTGCCGTAATCACCACGGTTGCGATGCTCATCCAGAATGATTTCGCGGAACCCAATCCACGTCTTGCCATCATCCTCAGAGATTGCCGCATGAATCGTATCACGGTTCGTAAACGCGTCTTCTCCACGTCCAGTTGCCGTCTCAATTTCCGGTAAAGAAGTCGTGTTCGACCACAAAAAAAGCATCCGCCCGTCTTCCATCCTGAAGAAAGTCGGCATCGTAATCGTCCCCCAGAACCGCGATGGCTCAGCCGGACTCCAAGTCTTACCAAAGTCTTCAGAGAAGCTCTCGTAATGCTGGTCTTGCGCCGTGCGTGCCACCATCCAGAGCTTCTTGTCCTTCAGCTCAATGACCGTCGCTTCCACCATCCCGTGGTTCCAGCGCGTCCCCTTGTGGACCCCACCTGGCTTATGCGCTGGCGATTGAACCTTGTTAGAACGCTCCCAGCTCAATCCCTGGTCATCAGAATACCAAGTCCAAGCTCCACCACCGTGACCCGGCACCAGAACTCTCTTATTGTTATTAACCCATATGGGATTTCTCAAAATACCTCCCAACTTGAGACCCTCACCATTCTCAGCTAAAACTAGCTCCCACTCCCCATCAAGACCACCACTAGTTCGATATAGCCCATCCATCTTATTCTTGCTGCTGTAAGCCGGCTCCACACGCATGAACTCTCCTGTCACTGGGTTCTTTGCGATCGCAGGCGACTCCTTACTCATGCGTGTGGCCCCTGGATAACTCTTCGCCAGTGGTACAGCCTTCCAAGTCTCACCATTATCCAAAGACTGAAGCATCTGCTTCCCTCCCTTACCTGGATAGTGACGAATCTCTTCTTCAGAAACGCGAACTAAACCCCGCCCCCCATCCGCCGGCGGCGTCCCCACCACACGCGGTGCCTCATGCGCCAAAACACAAGTTACTGACGCTGCTGCTAATAAAGCATATTGTTTCATCATCTTAATAATTGTTTGTAAGAACCACCCCCCTTACTCGGGCGATTTTGCTGAAAATTTTAAACCCTCAACTTCTCTGTAGTTCCCTCCATCCTGCTGCACAGGGCTGAAGGAAAAGACCCATTTAAATTTTCTAGCAGACTTCACTAACACCGTATTCCAGCCCTTCTTTAAATGTATCTTGCTAGGTGCACGTGAAGTGTACACATGGTCAATCAGTGGAACTTCCTTCCCTAACTTCCCATCGTGTTTCCACTTCGGCGGATCAATTCGTTTGCCATTCAACCAAATATTACATGCTGGATGCGCACCCCAGTCCCCCTGCCTCGCCGCTCCCGCACGATCATCCGAGCTAGAAATCGTATTGAAATTAATCCAGGCATCTACCTCCTGATCCTCCGGACTATAAATATGCGTGTTCGCCCACACAATGTCCTTCCCCTTCGGGTGGTTATTTAAGTGCCGACTAAAGTTAAAGAAATGCCTCGTGTGAATCGCCGCACCCTGTACTGGCTTTGTCCAGTTGTATGGCTTTCCATCCACCTCATAACTATCTTTAATCTCACCACGCTCTAAATCCATCAGCTCATTGTCAGCTACTGGCCCTAACAACCTCCATTGAATGTGGTGCGTCTTCACCATCTTGAAAGGCGTATGACCGAGAAACCGATCGCGTTGCTCCGCAATACGTTCCTCAAAATCGACATACGCTTCAAACTCCTCTGTCCCAATCAACGGTAGTTTCGCCCAATACTCATTTCTATCTTTCTCTATCCCCTTCCAAACAGATTCAGAATACGCCACCATTGCTGGGATCACCGGATTGTTCGTCAATGTCAGCTTCTCATCCTCAACCCTCGTGTCCGGCCAATGCGCTAAAATCCCTCCCAGCTGCATCTCACTACCATGTGGAACACGACATGGCTGTTGGAATAGCATCCTTGAGGCAAAGTCTAACGACTCTAAATGGTTCACATAGTTCGAACGTGAGTCAATGTGCCTAACACCCTTCATCGGGCGATACTGCGCCCATGTCTGCTGGATCTGCTTCGTATCCCCCTTGATGCTCATTCCCTTCCACCAACCTATCACTTCGCGACCATTGTCGTACACTGCCTTGTGTAGCGCCGGAAGGTAATCCGCATCTACAAATTCCTCTTTGTAGCGCACCTCATCCGTTCCCACATGTATGTAAGGCATACGCTCCTTACCCACCAAAGAACAAAGCTCATCAATCAACTCAATCATCGCCTTGATTGCTCTCGGGTCTTTCATCGTTTGCACCCCGATACCCTTACGAAAGGCCTTACTATGCCCTGGGCTGTCAAACTCAGGAATGATGGTGATCCCCCTGCGCCAACAATACTCAGACATCTCCTTGAACTCTTCCTGCGTGTAGTACTTTCCTACATACCTCTCGAAGCTGCTGTCAGCCTGTAAATTCGGATAAACCTTACTCTCCAGTCGCCAACCATGATACTCAGTAAGGTGCCAATGGAAGACATTATATTTGTACATCGCCATCACATCTATCTGCATCTTCAGCTGCTCTAAGCTCTGAAAATTCCGCCCCACATCGTGCATGAATCCCCGAATTTTAAAGGCAGGATAATCACTCACTTCACAACCAGCCACGCTAGTCTTACCCTCATCATACACCATCAGCTGGCGTAAAGTTTGAACACCACGGTACAACCCCAAACTACTATTTGCCGTGATAACCACACCACGCTTCTCGGAAACTAATCGATATGCCTCCTCACTTTGCCCCTTCCATTGCTCTGGACATTCCACATCGCCAAGCTTGAAGACGAGCTTCTGCCCCCCTTTCTTCTGATCCAAATGATTCGCTCGAAGTAATGATTCTACTTCCATCTTCAGTTGATCTAACAAGATACCTTTCCCTCTTGGATACACCACCTCCACAGAACTCCAATCCACAGAGTCTTCCATCCATTCAATCTCCTGCGGCATCGGTAGCAAGCCAGGCTTCGCCCTATCCACCGCATACATCACCCCACACAACAACCAACTCAATAGAATAACTACCCCTCCTAACAGGGATGTTTTGCCTTTCCTTATACAAGTTCTCATAGCCCAAGGCTACGACCACCTTCCACAAAGTTAACACCCATCCACTTGGTCTTTATTCAGACCAAAACTCCTCAGGCTCAAAAAAAGGGCAGCCCTCTCAGGCTACCCTCCCAACACATTAGTACAAAAATAATTACTTCACCTGTGCATGGGTACTCAGGATAGAAACCCCATTGCTATCTTCCCCGAGCGCAGGATTGTAGAAGTGCACGTAGCTCACTCCATTCGGTGTCGCATGCTGACAGGGGATCTTGATCGTCGTCTTGCGACCATCCAGTGACAAGCTTGCCTCACCCTTCTCTCCTACCTGCTTCCAAGTGATCGCAAGCTCGTGGGTTTTGCCTGGTGTCAGCAACTTCTTGCCTGACGCGGTCTTGCCATCTGCGTCGATCTTCAACACATAGTTGGCAAACTGGTCCACGCTGTGGTCCGTCGCATTGAACCATCGATCACAGAGCGCAATCTGCAATCCTGCCCCACCTTTCTCCAAGCGCACCTTCGTCGTGAGACGCCCCGTGTCACCTGCTGGGAAGTTCCAAGTCGCTCCCTGGTTTTGATTCGTCAAACTAGGATCGTTGACGCGCAACAATCGCAAAGCCCCGTCCTGCACCTGCGCGCCCGGCGTGCGGTTATACGCACAGTGCCCCACGTACTTGCCAATGTACTGGTGCGTCGTCCAGTCCTTCAGCCCGTCCTTCGCAATGTCTGAACTACGCTCCTTCTCATAGAGCCAACGCACATCCATGATCATCAATCGACGATGCATCGCATGCTGACCACAGGTCAGCAACACGCGGTTCGCATCTAACTGAAGCACTTCTGCCTGGTGCTTGCCGCGGTCCTGCTTCCCATTGACAGTACCGTAATCGCCACGGTTGCGATGCTCGTCCAGAATGATTTCGCGGAACCCAATCCACGTCTTGCCATCATCCTCAGAGATTGCCGCATGAATCGTATCACGGTTCGTAAACGCGTCTTCACCACGTCCAGTTGCCGTCTCAATTTCCGGCAAAGAAGTCGTGTTCGACCACAAGAAAAGCATCCGCCCGTCTTCCATCCTGAAGAAAGTCGGCATCGTAATCGTCCCCCAGAACCGCGATGGCTCAGCCGGACTCCAAGTCTTACCAAAGTCTTCAGAGAAGCTCTCGTAATGCTGGTCTTGCGCCGTGCGTGCCACCATCCAGAGCTTCTTGTCCTTCAGCTCAATGACCGTCGCTTCCACCATCCCGTGGTTCCAGCGCGTTCCCTTGTGAATCCCACCTGGCTTGTGCGCTGGCGATTGAACCTTGTTAGAACGCTCCCAGCTCAATCCCTGATCATCAGAATACCAAGTCCAAGCTCCACCACCGTGACCCGGAATCACAATCCGCTTGTTATTGTTTACCCATAACGGGTTTCTCAAAATGCCTCCTGGGCGCACAGCATTGCCGTCCTTGTCGCGCACCAAGTTCCAGGTCCCGTCAATACCACCCTCAGTGATATAAACCCCGTCGTTGTTGTTCTTGCCACGATAAAGTGGCTCAAAACGGATATACTCTTTCGTCACAGGGTTCTGCGCAATCGCTGGCGATTCCTTTGAAAGACAAGTCGCCCCAGGATAAGTCTTTGGCAATGACACAGACTTCCATGTCTCGCCATTGTCCAAGGACTGAAGCATCTGCCTCCCACCTTTACCAGGGTAGTGACGGATCTCCTTCTCTGATACGCGAACCAAGCCACGCCCTGCGTCCGCAGGTGGTGTGCCGACCACACGTGGTGCCTCTACTGCTAACAATTGGGTCGCCAATGCGCCCGCTACTAATACTGAATATTTCATTTCTCTGCTTAAGGTTTAGTTGCCGAGTACTTCAGACCTTCTACCTCGCGGTATGACAGACCATGCTTCTCCACTGGGCTAAATGAAAACACCCACTTCCATGTCGGTGCAGACTTCACTAACACTGTGTTCCAGCCCTTCTTTAATTTGATCTTCGCCGGTTCACGGCTCGTGTACACGTTGTCAATAAGGGCAAGCTCCTTGCCTAACTTCCCTGGATTCGCCCACTTCGGCGGGTTCACCTTCTCACCATTAATCCAAATGGCACACGCCTTGTTGGAACTCCAGTAACCATCCAAAGCTGACCCCGCACGGTCATCAGATGTGGAAATCGTGTTGAATCCTATCCAAGCATCCACTTCCTGGTCCACTGGGCTGTACACGTGAGTATTTCCCCACACGATATCCTTCCCTTTCGGCTTGCCACCATAGTGACTCGCAAATCCAAAGAAGTGACGTGAGTGAATCGCTCCGCCATACACTGGCTTGCTCCAGTTGAACTTGGCACCATCCACATCATAGCTTTCCTTCACAATCCCCTTCTCAAGATCAGGCACTGCCCCATCTGCGACTTGACCTAACAAGCGCCACTCGATCGGATACGTTTTCACCATCGGGAATGGCACATTGCTGTGGAAACGATCACGTTGCTCCGCAATGCGATCCTCAAAGTCGGCATACGCTTCATACTCAGCTGTGCCCTTGCTCGGCAACTTTGCCCAATACCCACCATAATTTCCAGCATGTCCCTTCCACACCCCCTCAGAGTAGGCAACAAATGCTGGAATCACTGGGTTATTCGTTAAGATCAACTTCTCGTCGTCCACCTTCGTATCTGGCCAGTGACACAACACTCCCCCCAATTGGATGGAATCTCCATTCGGCTGACGGCAAGGTTGCTGGAAAAACATGCGCACACCAAAGTCTAATGCCTCTAAGTGGTTCACATAGTTTGAACGCGAGTCAATGTGCTGGCACCCACCCCATGGATTCGATTTCGCCCATGTCTGTGCCACCTGCTTCGCACCTTTGAAAGTCATCCCACTGCACCAACCAATGACTTCTCGGCCATTGTCCTGCACACACTTGTGCAATGCCGGTAAGTAATCAGCATTCACCCGCTGCTTGGCTTGGCGCACTTCGTCCGTACCCACATGCACATAGGGCATCTTTTCCTTAGGTACCAGAGAACACAACTCATCAATCAACTCAGTAATAGCCTTGAGTGCTTTCGGGTCCTTCATGTTGTCCACTCCCACACCCTTCATGAAAGCATCCGAGTGACCAGGGCTGTCAAATTCTGGAATCACTGTGATGTTGCGTGCCCAGCAAAAGTCAACCAAGTCGATGAATTCCTTCTGCGTGTAGTACTTTCCTGGCTTGCGCGTGAAACTGGAATCCGCCTGCAGGTTCGGATAAATCTTACTCTCAAGCCTCCAACCGTGATACTCGGTACAGTGGAAATGAAACACGTTCAACTTGTGCTTCGCCATTACCTCAATCTGCATCTTCAGCTGATCGAGCGTCTGAAAGTTTCTGCCCACATCGTGCATCAAACCACGAATCTTGAATGCCGGATAATCTGTGATATCACACGCTGCTACCGTCGCTTTTCCGTCCTTGTGCACCATCAATTGACGCAATGTCTGTACCCCATAATACAAGCCAGACACTGTGTTCGCGGTGATCACAACTCCGCGCTTCTCAGCCACCAATGAATACGCTTCATCCTCTTGCCCCTCCCACTGACCTGGCACCTCTATTTTGCCAATCCGTAAACGGATCTGCTGGCTTGCATCATCGGCCACCGCCACCTTGTTGCGCTTCAATAATGCCTGTAACTCAGTCTCAATCTGGCGCATGCGTAAGGGCGCATCCTTCACTTGAGGAAGCACGACCTTGACCTTCTCAAAGGCAATCGCCTGCTCCCCCCACTCCAAGGCCTGAGGAAGGGGTAATAATCCAGGCTGGGCCGCCTGTACTCGACTGTCATCAGCTCTGAGCAAAATTGCGCTCATGCCAAAGAAACACAGAGCTATTGCCCTGCACATTTTTTTTCGTTGGGATCTCATATAGTTGTAGATGTTGGAATCATCAATGTAGGAATAATTACTCCATTGCACCTTGCGATATTGCTGGTCCTGCCAACCAACCACTCTAATCCCATCCCCACCCATTTCCCAGTGAATTCGTCACCCACGATCTGACCAGATTCCCCCTCCTCTTCCCACTTGGACGTTATCTCACATCCTCGTACGCAATATTCAATCCGTCGACTACTTGTAGATCGCCGCCAGTAGATTATCCTTAGTCACCTATGAAAGCCCTTCTCTCTGCCTTCCTCCTCAGTGTCAACTGGCTAATTGCCACAGACACTCCCACTCAGGGAATCGCATCCCCAGCCGGCCCCACCACCATCTCCCTCAGCTGGAACGACAATGCGAACGATGAAAGCGGTTATGAAATCCAGCGCCACAATGGTGACCTCCAGTGGTCCACAGTCGCCAGCCTCCCAAGAAATGCTTTCCAACACTACGACCGCGGACTCACCCCCTCCACCACCTACTACTACCGCCTTCGCGCTCTCGGCACCCCCCATTCATCTTGGCTCACCCTCGATCCTGCTACCACCACCATCAAGATGAACATCCTCTTCTTTCTCGCCGATGATATGGGGTACAAAGACATCGTAGGACTCCGCGATGCCACCATCGACGGCCCGACCATTTATGAAACACCAGCTCTCGACCAACTCATAGCTGATGGCCTTAGCATCAATAATGCCTACTGCTCTGGCCCCCGATGCGTGGTAGCACGCCGCTCCATTCTCTCAGGTAAATACGACTGGCGCCCCGAAGCGATCCCGAATAACGACTACTACCTCGACCATCACGGAGACCCCATCGGCGGCGGACTCTGGGCTGGCGGCACCACCGTCGCTGGGGCCGAAGTCGGTGCTGGCGTCACCATCCCCAATGACAATGTCACCTACGGAGAAGCCACCACCGCTGACTACCTCACCTGCTATATCGGCAAATACCACCTCGGTGAATCGCCCTCCGCTACCCCCCTTGTCGGCTATACCTTCGGAGATCAACCAGCCCGTGGCCCCCGAGCCCAAGGCTTTGACGTCAGTATCGGTGCAGGCCACGCCGGAGCCCCCCCTGCATCCTACTTCTCAGTCGAAAACCAACATAACCTCGGCCACTACACCTTCGAACTCCCAGACCTCGATGATCCAGACTTCGGAACCACCGCACCCGTTCAAGGCGAATATATCACCGACCGCCTCACCCAAAAAGCCATCGGCTTCATCAATCACTCGCTCACTGCCAACCCAAACGACCCCTTCTTCCTGACCCTCGCCCACTATGCCGTCCACACCCCTGCAGAAGCTAAAATCAGCGACATCAACTACTTCAAAGCTAAAAAAATAAACATGGCTGCCGAACTCGCCACGCACCCAATGGCCGCCACCCCACTCATCACAGATACCACCACGAAAACGCGTATGCTGCAGGATAACTTCGTCTACGCCGCTATGCTCAAGTCCTATGACGACTCCATCGCCGCTCTGCGTGCCCACCTCGCCGCCACAGATGACCCACGCAACCCAGGTAAAAAACTCTCCGAAACCACCATCATCATCGTCAGCTCAGACCACGGCGGTAAATCCACCACTCCCATCGATGATAATAAACCCCTCGAAGACGATAACTCAGACCCCTTCAACCCCAGCCCCACATTCGATGCTGTGAGCGGCACCTACAAATCCGGTACCCCCAATGCCTACAGCTCATACCCCACCTCAAACTACCCGTACCGCCAAGGCAAAACCTGGGTCTATGAAGGTGGACTCAAAATCCCGCTCATTGTCTACTACCCAGGCCTCACCACCGCAGGCTCACGCTCAAACGCCTTCGTCCACGGTGCCGACTTCTTTTCCACATTCGTCGATATGGCCGGTGCCCCACAAAATGCCGAAGCTACCGACTCAATCAGCTTCATGCAAACACTCGCAGAACCCACACGCGCAGCTCGTACCGAACTCCACCACTTCTTTACCAATGCCAACAAAGGTACAGGTAACCCCGCTATCGCAGCCTACCGAAAAGGTGACTACAAGCTCCTCTACTTCATGGTCCAAAGAAAACTCGAGCTCTACAACCTCGCTGCCGACCCCTATGAACAAAATGATCTCGCCGCCACCCGCCCCGAACTTGCCGATGAAATGCTCAAACAAATCTACGACCAGTTCCTCTCCACTGGCGGTAAAATGCCCAAACCCGGGTCTAACACTTGGAGCTCCGAACAACAAATCCTCGTCGATAATGGCTTCATCAACGCCCTGCCCGCTCTCCCTGACGCCCCCCCTTCTGACCTAACACTTACCACCCTCTCGGATACCACGATCCAGCTCGATTGGAACGTCAATGCCTCTAACGCCACACACAACATCATCTACAGACGCTCAGACCCAGATGCCGAAGATAGCTACCGAGAAATTGCCTTCCTCCCCATCACCACAACAACCTTCATCGATACCGAACTCAGCCCCGGAGGTAAATACCGCTACCGCGTCGAGTCTGAAAACCTCGCAGGTTGGGCAACCTCTAACACTGGGAACAAAACACTCACCCTCACCAACTCTGGCTCCACCCTCCCCGCACTCGCTGCAGACGATTCTATCACCACCGTCCCAGGTGAACTGCGTATCATCTACCCACTCATCAATGACCAAGGTGAAGGAGCACTTCAAATCCAATCGGTGACTACCCCCACCATCGGTGCCGCAGTCCACGATGGCTCTCGCATCTTCTACCAAGCCCCTGAAAACTTCGCGTCCAACGCCACTCTCAGCTATACCCTCATCGATGAAGCCGGCCAAACTAGCACCGCTACCGTCACCCTCACACTCCCCATCCCGAAACAAGGTACAAGCTTGGAACACTGGGACTTCGATGAAACTGCCCTCTCGCAGTTAGAAAATACCCAAAGCAATTCCGGCCTCACCTTCTACGGCGCCACCTCACCAAAGGTCGCAACCAATGGCTCTGGCCAACTCCTCCTCCAACAAGATTCAAAAAATCACAACCGTAACTCTAACGCTATATCTGGTGCCCCCTACTCCAGCGGATCATTCACCCTCAATTACCATCTCTCCTCACTCGACCTCACCAATAGCCAGACCGGCGCTAGCCTAGGCTTTGGCTTCAGAGACGATCTGACAAAAAATGATATCGCCCTTGCCCGACTCAGACTAGTCTCAGGCACCCTCGTCCTAGAGGCTAGACACCCATCCACTACCCTACTCTACGCCTTCCCATCTAATACCAGCACACTCAATAATGCCACCGTCTCAATCACCCTCGACCTCGACGCTGACACCTTCACCACAGCTCTCACCCTCAACGGCTCCGAAGCATTCACTCCCATCACCCTACCCACTAACCCCGTAGCACCTCAACTCACCGCAATCAAATTCCAAGGAAATCAAGACGCCTCCCTCTGGGCTGCCTCAGATACCGCCGCCGTCGATTACTTAGAAATCATCCAGAACGCTACCACTAACACCCTCTACCACCACTGGGCCGCAACCTACCCCTGGGATGGCGAACGCCTCACCGCCCCACTCGATGACCCAGATGCCGATGGACTATCCAACATTATAGAGTTCGCCTTCGGATCCCCACCGAATCTCACTAACTCCTCCTCCCCTATCAGTATCGATCCCGCTACCCTACAAATCAACTTCACGCCCATCAGAGATACCACACACCTGCACTATCAAGTCGAATTCTCTAACGACCTCAACGATTGGTCCAGCACCCCGCCACAGCTCATTACCACACCAGCTAACACCCCAGTTCAGGTAGACCTCCCATCCAACGACAAAAGCTTCGGCCGCGTCACTGTGGGCTCTAATCCACAATAACACACCACAATTTCAGCCCATTGCCCACTAGCTCTCCCCCACATTTCTTGGCATAGTAAGTGACACAAACTTAGTAGACCACCACCATGAAATTACCCCACTTACTCACTACCATTTGCCTCATTAACTTCACCAATGCAGCCGACTCCAATATTGTCGAAAATGGTGACTTCAAATCAAAACGCCTCAAAGAATGGGACATCCGCCCAACCAAAGGGTACTACACTAAAGACATCGAACCCAAAATCAGCAAAGGCAGCATCCAATTCTCAAAACTCAGAGGAGAATACCCACGTGACCTCGTCTTCAGACAGTTCGTCGACTTAAAGCCCAATACCCAATACGCAGTCAGCTTCGAGGCCAAAGGTAATGTCGATCCAAAAAATAAAATTGTCTTCGGAGTCGGCCGACCACACTTCGCTTGCCCGAAAAAAGACCTCACTGACTACTTCCACCTCAAACTAACAAAACTCAAAATCACCCCTGAGTGGCAAACCTTTAGCTACGAATTTAAAACTATCTATAAAACCGATAATAAAGACGCCCGAAAAAATGGCTTCAACGAAAGCGCTGCCAAAAAAGAATGGGCCAAAGCCACCACCGACCCAGGTGAAGCACCCACCCACGTGATCTTTAAACTCGGAGACATCGAAGGCGACATCTCCATCCGCAATGTCCAACTCGTCGAAAAAAAGTGACCCCTCCCCAATAATCTTTTTCTAACATACTGCCATATCTAACTTCATTCACCCGTGTAGTGTGAATGCCACTCAGGGGGACAGCACCATGATGTTGATTGGGTCCATGGTGCAACTCCCCTGAGTGGCCACCACTCCCTCCTATTCCTTTACCTCAGGCACCATCGCTCGCGGTGGGGCCTCCTTCATCGCTATCACCGGAGCACTCTGCGCCACCCGCACCACACTCACCGTCTCATCTCCCATGTGCGTCGTTACCAGCACATCTAAATCGTCCAGCAAGGCTTGGCGAACAGGACGGTCAGCTAATAAAAAGATGTAAACGTCACCTGGACGCTCCACCCCCGCCCTCAGTGCACGCATCAATTCCACCCCCTTCTCCGCATCCACGCGCTCATTGACCGCGTACCACAAATCTTCCGCTAAAGGGAAAGCCGCCGGCTTCGCCTGCCCCTGCTTCACCTGCTCGATCAACCGATACCCCAATGGAGCCATCGCCACGACTCCCAACCCAACCAAACCCGTGAGGATGCGCTTCATACTCAACGCCAGACTCGCATCCATGTCCTTGGTCTTGAGCCCGTGAACACGAAACACCATGGCACTGCCCAAGGTGATCATCACCATGTTGGTCAAAAATAGAATGAAGGCCCCAAGCGCAATCATCCAGTCCTGTGAGCCAATCGCAATCCCCGATGCCGTCAACGGCGGTACCAACGCCACCGCAATCGCAACCCCAGGCAATGCTCCCGACATCTTCGGCCGTGCCATCGCATACGCCGCAGCAGCCCCAGCAAAAAAGGCGATAAATAAATCCAAAATGTTCGCAGACCCACGTGCCGTTACCTCCGTCGTCAACTCATTGCCCGGTGTTAACACCCGCAATAAAATCCCTAAACCTAACCCCACTGCCACCCCACGCCACATCGACTTCACCGCCGTCGTCAATAACTCAAAGTTCCCCTGTACCAAACCCAAACCCGTGGCAATCAAGGGCGTCATCAAGGGCGCCACTAACATCGCCCCAATGATCACCGCCACTGAGTTCTGCAATAAACCCAAACCCGCCAATAATACCGAACAACCTAACATCACCCCAAAGTTCATACTCCACGATGATCCCTCCTTGAGCTGATCCTCTAACTGAATGCGTTCCTCTTCATCTAACTCTGGGAACAACTCCAAATAGTCCAATACATGGCTCAACTTCATGCGCTCCTTCTTGATACCCATACTATCTAGCAGATTACACAGACCACTTACGGTCAGTCAATCACCCCATAGACTTGATCACCCACAACTCTTTCTCACACCGCGACAAACACAAAAAAAAGCCGCCCCCCGATGGAGCGGCCTAATACGATGCTACGAGACGAAATGGTCGGAATGAGCTTGCAGTATATCAAGTCGGAGTGAAGCAGTCCCGCACACGCGGGACAACTGAACCACCACGATGATAGTATCTAAGGTAATCCGATTTACTCTAAAATCGCGTAGCGCACCCTAGAGCCATCGTTCGATCCCAAAAGAATTAAATCCCTAGAAATTTAACTTCTGCAGTGACTTCGGTAAGAATTGCCCATCCTTACGCACCAACTTGCCATCGAAGTAAATCTCACCACCACCCCAGTCCTTGCGCTGAATCGATACCATGTCCCAGTGCACCTGCGACCGGTTTCCATTGTCCGCTTCCTCGTACGCCTGACCAGGAGTAAAGTGGAAAGAACCCGCAATCTTCTCATCAAATAAAATATCACGCATCGGCTCCTTAATTACCGGGTGAAAACCTAAGGCAAACTCACCAACATAACGCGCACCTTCATCGCTATCCAATATCTTGTTGAGCTCCTTTGTCTTCGAACCAGCCTCTGCTTTCACAATCTTACCGTGCTGAAATTCCAACCTAATATTATCAAAAGCAATCCCTTGGTAAATAGTTGGGGCATTGTGCGTGATCACTCCATTCACACTATCCTTCACAGGTGCCGTAAATACCTCCCCATCGGGAATGTTGTAATGCCCACAGCACTCGACAGCCGGAATGTCCTTGATAGAAAATGTGATATCCGTACCTGGATTAACAATCTGAACCACATCTGTCTTCTCCATCAGACGCTTCAATGCGCGCGCTGGCGTAAGCATCGCTTTGTAGTCTAACAAGCATACATCAAAGTAAAATTGCTCAAAGGCCTCAGTGCTCATTCCCGCCTGCTGCGCCATCGATGGCGTAGGCCAACGCAAGACACACCACTTCGTTTCTTTCACCCGGTGGTCCATCACCGGGCTCAAATGCTGCATCGCAGTTGCCATCTTCTTGGCCGGCACATCACTCAGCTCAGTGATGTTCTGTGACCCCCTCAGTGCAATGTAAGCATCCATGTCCTGCATCTCCGCCATCTGATGCGCTGCAATCGCCTCATACTGCGCATCAGTCGCCCCCATCAACATCTCACGGTTCAACTTGGCATGATTCACTCGTAAAAATGGAATCGCTCCCTTCTTGCGTGCCTCTCGCATCAATGAAATGCCAATTTCATCAGGAACTTCTGCCACATCAATCAGCACTTTCTCACCGCGCTTGAGGCTTGTCGAAAAACGCACTAACTGCTGCGCGAGTTGGTCAATTCTTGGATCTTGCATGCTCACAGACTCGCCATGACGCACCACTTGTCAAGTGAGTCAAATCGCTTTGCCGATTTCCAAGTTCTCTTTGCCACTACTGACCAAGCCACCACCTCAGACTTCTCCATTCTTTCGCATTGCACTCTCATCAATCTGCACGATCATACCCCCATGATCACGGAGTTAGAAAAAGCAGCCAATGAGCTCAATGCAGCTCTAGCACCCCTCCACTTTTCCTCTCCTGTCACCCACACCTACAACCCCCTCGTCTACGCCTGGCAGTCACACCGTACCTACCTCGAACGATACGCGTGCTCCAAAAAACGCGTCCTCTTTCTCGGCATGAATCCCGGCCCTTGGGGAATGGCACAAACGGGTATCCCCTTCGGAGAAATCCCCGCCGTCCGTGACTGGATGGGTATCCAAGCACCCGTCTCAAAACCCGATAACGAACACCCAAAACGCCCCATCGAAGGCTTCGATTGCTCGCGCTCCGAAGTCAGCGGACGCCGCCTCTGGGGACTCTTCGCCGAACGCTACCCAAACGCTCAGGACTTCTTCGCCGACCACTTCGTCGCCAACTTCTGCCCACTCGTTTGGATGGCTGATACCGGTAGAAATATCACCCCAGACAAGCTGCCAAAGGCTGAATCAGCTCCCGTAGATGCTGCATGCCTTAAACACCTCGCCACCCTCATCACCCTCCTCGAACCTGAATTCCTCATCGGTGTCGGCGCCTTCGCTGAAAAACAACTCAAGACCGCAGTCAAACAATACCACCCCAACACCAAGTTTAAAATCGGCAAAATCCTCCACCCATCCCCAGCTTCTCCCCTCGCAAATAAATCGTGGCCAGAACTTCCTGAAAAACAACTCATCGAACTCGGTGTCTGGCACTAATCTAACGCATTCTCTTTCTTTATACCATGGACCTCTCTGACTACCGCCAAGAATACCTCAAAGACGCACTCACTCGTAGCTCCGTCGAACCTTGCCCATTCCAACAATTTACCAAGTGGTTCCAACAGGCAGTCGATGCCGACTACCCAGAACCCAATGCCATGTCCATCGCCACGGCTTCCTCCGCCGCCGCCCCCTCACTGCGAACTGTCCTCCTGAAATATTTCGACACCCAAGGCTTCGTCTTCTTCACGAACTACCAAAGCCGTAAAGCCAAAGAAATCGCGGAAAACCCACAAGTCTCACTCCTCTTTCCTTGGATCAACCTCGAACGCCAAGTCGTCGTGCTCGGTCGTATCGAAAAAATCTCCAAAGAAGAATCCCTCAAGTACTTCCAAAGCCGCCCACATGATAGCCAACTCGGCGCTTGGGTATCCTACCAAAGCTCAGTCATTCCAGACCGCGAATGGCTCGCTACAAAACTCGACGAACTCAATAAACAATACGCTCCCGGCGAAGTCCCACTCCCCGAGTTCTGGGGCGGCTACCGAGTCATTCCCCACCATATCGAATTCTGGCAAGGTGGCCCAGCTCGCCTCCACGACCGCATCCTCTACTCCAAGTCTGATGACGCCTCCGAATGGTCCCTCGATCGCCTCTCACCCTGAGTAATACCACTTCGTGATTCAAAAGACTCAAATGACGGTGCAATTTGTTCAGGAGTCAAGGCGGAGTGAAGGAGTGCAATTTAGCATAACTCCTCCACAGGCCAGCATCTAGCGGAAGCTCACCTTGACGCTCTTGGCCAAGAAATCGAGTAAAGCTTGGTGCGCCTTGTCCACTTCCTTTGCCTTGAGCGTCTTCTCCGGGGAACGATAGGTAAAGCTGTAGGCCACAGACTTCTTGTCGGCTGCGATCTTCTCACCAGTCGGATCCGTGAAGACATCAAAGCAATGGTAATCGACTAAGAGCATCTCGTTGTGCTTCTTGATCGCATTTTCAATCGCTGCGTTTTCAAGAGTGATTGGAGCTTCCATCGCTGCATCGCGGCTAGACCCCGGAAATTGTGGTAGTGGATCTACTTTCTCAATACCCGTGGCAAGCTGCTGGAGCTTCGCTAGATCGAGTTCTGCGACATACACCGGGTGGTTCGCATCGATCGCACGGCAGCGTGCTGGAGTCAGCTGAGCGAAAGCGCCAATTGGCTTACCGTCCGCTAACACATCCGCTGCGAGAATGAAGCCATCGCGCTTACGCTCCTTGAGCTGAACAACAGCCTTAGGAAGAGCTGCGGTGATCACCGCCTTGAGATCATAGAGATCCGCAATGCTTGGAACTTTGTTTGCCCAGTTCACTGGAGCATCTGTACCGGAAATGAGAAGTGCCAGAGACTCAGCTTCAAGATCTTTTGCCTTACCACCACCTGCGTTGCGGAACTGCTTACCCATTTCGAAGAAACGAAGCGACTTGCGGCCTTGGCGAATGTTGCGAGCTGCTACTGCAACAAGTCCAGGTACAAGACTTGGGCGCATGACGGCGTGGTCTTCGGAAAGCGGTAGAGAAACTTTGACAAGATCGCCATCCATCAGCGGGCGCTGTGGAAGTGCGTCACACATCTGAGCGACCATGTTGTCGTTAGAGTGCTCAGCAATCAACTTGATCGTCTGCGTCTCGTAAAAACCTAGTGCTGCAAGCTGCTGCTTCAGCTTCAGCTGATAATCGTATGCCTTGTCGACATCGCTCTCGTCCACGTAAGCACCGACGAAGCGGCTCTCGACATTTTCAAGACCGTGCACGCGCGCGATCTCTTCGACGAGGTCGATGTGACGTTGAAGATCAAGACGGTAGCTTGGAACTTCCCAGCTGTTATCTGCACCCTCAGTCAGACCGAGCTTGGTGAGAATCGCTTTCGCTGCATCAAGCGTGATGCTGCCACCCATGAGCTGCTCAAGCTTTGCAATGTCAAGTGTCACGGGCTGCGTGAGCACAGGTGCTTCACCTGCCACTTCGGTAGCACCTTCAATGATACCACCTGCGATTTCGACAATCAGTTTCGCCGCCAGAGCTGCCGCATTATACACTGCCTGCGGGTCAGTACCACGTTCGAAACGGTAAGAAGAATCAGAGCTAAGCGCTGTGCGGCGAGAACTGCGACGGATAAAGGAAGGCGTGAAGTAGGCTGCTTCCAGAATCACATCAGTCGTTACTTCTGTAACCCCTGACGCTTCACCACCCATGATACCAGCAAGCGCAAGCGCGTTACCGGAAGCATCAGAAATCAAAAGGTCTTCTGTGGTGAGTGCGTGCTCAGATCCGTCGAGCGCATCAAACTTCTCACCATCATTGGCTAAACGAATGTCCAAGGCTCCCTCCACCTTCGCCGCATCAAATGCGTGAAGGGGATGCCCAAGCTCGTGCAATACAAAATTGGTGATATCCACCACATTGTTAATCGGGCTCAAACCGATCGCTTCCAGCTTAGTCTTAAGCCATGCTGGGCTCTCAGTAACTTTCACACCCGAAATCTTTGTCGCCGTGTAAAGCGGACAACGCTCTTCCGCGGAAATCGTCACCGTGCTGGCAGCTGTCGTCTCCAAACTCGGTTGCTCAAATGGCTTGCGCTCCTTACCAGTCAAGGCCGAGAGCTCGCGTGCCATCCCAGTGTGGCTCAACAAATCTGGGCGGTTCGGAGTGATCTCCACCTCAATGATCGTGTCAGACTCAAAGATCTCCACCAGTGGCTTACCAACCTCTGCATCCGCAGGTAAAATCATCAAACCATCTTCCTCGTCCACCAAACCAATCTCGCTTGCCGCTGCCAACATCCCCTTGGACTCCACACCGCGCATCTTTGTCTCACCAATCGTGAATGAGCCAAGACTCGCTCCAGGTAAACAACAGGGCACCTTATCTCCCACCTTGTAGTTCTTCGCACCACAGACGATCTGGCGTAGGGCGCCTTCGCCAGCATCCACCTGAGTCACCTTCAATTTGTCCGCATCTGGATGCTGAACCGCCTCCATAATTTGCGCCACCACAATCTTGTCTGATGGCACACCAGTCCTTGATATCCCCTCTACTTCTACACCTGCAAAGGTGAGAAGGTCATCGAGTTGTTCGAGACTGTGATCGCTGAGGTCGAGGTGGTCGTTAAGCCAGTTGAATGAGACGTTCATGGTATGAAGCACCGCTTTGCGATGCGAAGTTGTAGTTGGTCCTAAGTGCCCCGATGGGATGAAACCCTATCCGAAACACCACGATGGGATGCGCTTTCACTGCAGGAATTTCACCCAAATGTCAAACCTTCCATCCCTCTGCAGAAAATCACCGCACCTCCACCCGAAACCTCCCAGCCACTTGATCTCCTCTGGGAGCCGAACCCAAACGATTCCCGTACCATGCCCATGTCTCCCCCTCCTTTTTGCCCACCAAGTACACCTCCGGCGCAAATCTATCGGAACCATCACCATAGCGCACCTCCGCCACACTCTCATCCTCCAACCATACCCCCTCCCGGTATCCCCCAACAAGCGCCACACCTTGCCTGTGCGTGACCACCTTCTTGGCTCCACCTACCTCCAAATGCACAGGACTCAACTCGCCCCCCGAGCGTACAGCACGAGCATCATGCTGCGCATAACGAATCCCACCACAGCCCGTCAGCCCTAACACCACCATACCTGCCAATACCAATCGAATCATGCCTCATACCCTCGCAAGCTTCCCCACCCCAATTCAATCCCTAATCACCCCCACCCGCCTAAACTTCATCCAGGCCCGCACACACCAATGCGTAATGCTTCAGCACATTCGGCAATAAGTCTGGGTGAGGACATCGCTCATGGATAAATGCCTCCAGCTCCTCGCGACTAATAATCCCCTCATTAATCATCCCTGCCACAAAATCAATGTCCTTCTGACGTCCAGCCTCCGTCTTATTGTACGCCAAATCTATCGGGTCCAAACAATAGCCGGTGATCTCACCCACCTCAAACTTCACACAGCGCTCCAGCCATCCCTCTGGTTGCGATAACATCGTCCAGTCCCCCACCCGCTCAACATAAAAATCGTTCTCAGATTCAAAGGGACTCGCCTGCCCCACCAGATCATCCCCAGGCTTGAAGGTCTCCGTCTTCAACTTCCGAATCGGAAACATGTCAATGTCCGCTGACAACCTTAAATACCCTGGCGCATCCGGAAATGACGCTAAGATCGATGCCGAACCCACCACCACAAAACGCTTGCGGTCATACGCCCGCGCCGCCGCCTCCAAGGCCGTCTTCAAATCTTCCTCAAATAATTCCCTCGCACTACTCATTGGCTCATTCATATCCTAAATGCCGCATTAAGCACACTGCGAATCTACCCGATCCTCCCCCACATGCCACCAAATCATTGTGGCAACATCGTCTGTTGCACCTCCCCAAACTTCCGCTCAGGACAAACAAAAAGGCGCGCATGAACGCAATTGCTCGGTCGATGAACTCGTGTCCCTCAACAAATTTGCCACCGCACTCGCCGGCTGGGTCAGCAAAATCTTCTCCCACTCCATGTATATCTCACGCGCCGCACACAATGGTCGAGCTAGCTGGCTGCGTACTTTTGCCAATCCCTGCGCCATCGCGTCAGGGTTATGTTCCACAAATTCCGCGAGACGTGCATGCACCCTCAACTGACGCTGACGCATACGCTCAACGCCCGCCGCTTTCTCAGCTAATAAGGTGTGAATAGTTTCGCTATCGACCATGTAACATTCAAGCTAAGCAAAAAAATCTCTCCTGTAAAGGATGTGATCGATGCCCAATGATTAAGCGACCTGAGCCCCACGCCTCAATCGCCCCTGCCAATTTACGCAAATTGCTTCAAGAAACGCGTGTCATTCTCAATCAATAGACGGATGTCCTTGATCCCCCACTGAATCATCGCCAATCGATCTAGCCCCATACCAAAGGCAAAACCTGTCACCTTCTCAGGGTCAAACAAATCGTCGCCACGGCTCTCCGCGAGTGATGAAAATACCGCTGGATCCACCATGCCGCAGCCCGCAACCTCAATCCACTTCGGCTTCTGGCCCTTGACGTGTAACTTCACATCGATCTCGAAACTTGGCTCAGTGAACGGGAAAAAGTGTGGACGGAACCGAACCTCAGTCTCATTGCCAAACATCGCACGGAAGAAATACTCAAGCGTCCCCTTCAGGTCGCCCAACTTCACATCCTCAGCCACAAATAAACCTTCGAGCTGGTTGAAGACTGACAAGTGCGTCGCGTCAATCTCATCACGGCGGTACGCTGACCCCGGAGCAATAATCCGCACCGGTGGCGTCGCCTTCTCCATCGTACGAATCTGTACAGAAGATGTGTGCGTGCGCAGTAACTTGCCACTATCAAAATAAAACGTGTCCTTCTCGTTGCGCGCCGGGTGGTCATCCGGTGTGTTCAGCGCATCAAAACAATGGTACTCAGTCTCAATCTCCGGCCCCTCAGCAAGTGCAAAACCCATGCGTCGCAATATCTGAATCGCACGATCCTTCACCAAGGTAAGTGGATGCAACCCGCCTTCTAGCAACTCGCGTGCTGGCAATGTCACATCAATGCCTTCCACGGACTTCTTGTCAGCCTCTTCCTGTAAAGCGGCTAGCTTGGACTCGATCGCTGCCGTAATAGCCTGACGCGCCACGTTAAGTGCCTGACCATACGCAGGCTTTTCCTCGTTTGGCAGGTCTTTCATCGCTGCAGAAGCGGCAGTCAATCGCCCCTTCTTTCCGAGAAAGGCCACACGTGCCTCATCGAGAATTTTCTGATCAGAAGCAGCTTCAATGGCGCTGAGAGCATCAGCTTGGATCGTTTCAAGTTCCTGTTTCATGGACGGCAAAGCCGTGCCATATTTCCCCCACTCTGTCCACTGGTTTCTCCCACTCCCATAAGGGTACCCATCCCCCTAGAGAAAATGATTGAGCTCCTCAGACGACTTGCTAGCGACCAAGGCCGGAGCCTTCTCCTTAAATTGCGCAAAGTGCGCCGTTTGCTTATGCGCCTCCAAATGCTCTCCACTCTCCCATACCTCAATCAAGAAAAACTCCTCAGGCTCTTCCTTCTGTTGATACAACACATACTCCACACACCCCGGCTCCGGCTTCGACTCCTCCACCATAAACACGAGCAGCGCAGCAAGCGCATCCGCACATCCAACCTCAGCCCTTAAATTAATCTTCTTCGCAATCATATCCAGTTTCTTGTGTTCGCAAAACCTAGCCACCACAACAGCCAATCTCAAACAAAAACTCCCCCATCAAGCCCAAAGAATGCCCACAATTCCCCACTTGCCACCCACAACAACCGCACCAAAAAAATGCTTTCCAGAAAGCCATGCTAAACAGTAAAAAGAATAACTTCCTAACAGACTAATACCACTTCGTGATTCAAAAAAGTCAAATGACGGTGCAATTTGTTCAGGAATCAAGGCGCGATGAAGAAGTCCCGCACCCGCGGGATGACTGAAGAGAAACGCTGATTCATTAACAAAGAGCCCGATCCTAAATTTCTCTCGCGCAGCGCAATGCATCAAGGCCCCCAAAAATCATCATTTGTCTTTTTTGAAGTGCGATTTGGTACAACCGCCCGACCGCACCCGCCACTTTTCATTCGCTATCAAGTCGAAATCTCCCAACATGCAACGAGCCGCTTCACCACAAACCAAGGCAAACCCAAGCTCTAGATTGCTAGCAAAGCCCTGCCTAAACCCAATGCGGCAATTGAGAAATCTATGCTGGCTCTCCACCCTTTTCATCCTTGTCGGCTGCCACCCCCCGAACCACCTGATGCCCACCCCAGCCCTTTACTCACATGGGGCTCAGCCAGCATTCTCCAACAACTTACCCACTGAGCTGAAGAGGCCCGAAATGCCAATCTTGTACGTCACAGACCGTAAACCCACTAACAAGACCCCTCAAAATTGGTCTTATGGGATTGGACGAGACCGTTCCTTTGCTGTCGGTGAAGCAATTGTCGGCTTCCAGAAAAATACAAGCTGGGAAGAACTTGCCACCGACGCAACGAAAAGCACCCGAAAGGCCCCCTATAAAATGCGCATTCGCTCAGTCGACGAAAAAGTGCGCACTCCTAACTACCCCCTCAAGTATCTCAATCGACACCAACACTCCAGTGCCGCTCCTGCTGTGAAATCTGAGGAAGCTGAAGCCATCGCGGATACTAAACGCTTAATCCAGCAACGCCTCAAGCTGTCTCCTAAAAAAGAACTCTTAATCTATGTCCACGGCTTCGCCACAGACTTCGAAAAGTCACTATGCACCACAGCTGGCCTCTGGCACTTCATGGGAAGAGAAATGGTGCCAATCACCTACACCTGGCCAGCCGGCAGTGGTAGCCTCCTGCGTGGCTACGCTTATGACCGAGAATCCAGTGAACTGACCGTCTTCCATTTCAAGCGATTGTTGAAATGGATCAGTGACATGCCAGAGGTCGAAGGAGTCCATCTGATTGCCCATAGTAGAGGCGCTGACGTGACCATCAATACCCTGCGTGAACTCGCACTGGAGTCATTAGCGAGAGGGCAAAACCCTCAAAGCCGCTATAAAATCCGCAACGTCGTGCTCGCAGCTCCAGATGTCAGCGGTGAGATTGGCCTAGAAAAACTTACAGACTCAGGCGCTAACAGAATCTCACGCCGGTGGCTCACCTACACTTCAGGAAGAGATAAGGCCATCGGCATAGCCGAATACCTCTTTAGCAGCAGCCGCTGGGGACGCATCAGATGGGATCGACTCAGTGCAGATGACTTAGAGGCGATAGAGTTTTACTCAGGCTTCTTTGGCAAAGAAGATGCCACTGTAGAGTACCGTGGACGCCTCGGCGGCTCATTTGGCCATGAATTCCATATCGCAAATACCATCGTCTCATCAGACTTAGTGCTAGCCCTCCGATTTAACAAATCACCAGGCCCAGAACATGGTCGCCCACTACATCAAAAAGGCTCACTCTTCTGGATCATAGACGAAAATTTTTATAACCAATAATTCTCACTTCCCAGTAACGCATTCCCCTCTTCGAGAACCAGACAAACAAAAATGGTACGTAGTGAAGCCCGATGACATGCCATTCCAAACAAACCATTTGAAACGAACCGAAATACCACCGCGTCACCACCGGCATGAACGCATCCCCCAAGTCGCCCTCAAAGGAATTGCCAAACCTCAACGAGGTTTCCGCACCCAGCCCAGAGTGGCAAAGCCAACTCTGGGTAATCACAAAAATCCACTAGAAGTCTGAAAGACTTCAGGCTTAAAAATGATACAGATCCTTACACCCCTGCACCTTTGGCATTGAGATCTGTATATTCAAAACTAGCCCCATGGTTTTCTCCTGAAACTCGTCTCCCAGCCAGGTTTGAACCCAAGGGGAGATAAGTAATGTGACCATTTATTCGGTATCTGGTGGAAACTTTCCGGTAAATCGATACAAGCTCATAGCATCACTTCCTCTGCGGAAGCCAAGCAAATCGCAGCAAGAATCCTACGTGGTCGAACATGCGCGTTCACTTAAGGAGCTGTAGTTTATCCATCAGCGACTTACGACTTCTTCGATCCATCC